>JANONE010000054.1:0-2517 GCA_031420675.1 Ilumatobacteraceae bacterium
TGTCGGGCGACAGGTCGCGAGCGATCGTGTCGATCCCGCTCGAGTACGTCTCGCCGGATGGCGACACCGAACGTGTCGAGTTGCGGTTCGTGTTCGATCAGGCGGGCGCGCTGCTGTCGAAGGACTTCGTGGTGTTCTCGGCGTTCGGTGTCGGTCGCGCGACCGTGGACCCCGCCGGTGAGATGTACCCGATGGCCGCGGTCCAGTCGTTGGACACCTTCGAAGAGGTGTGGCAGCGCACGTCCTCGTTGCCGTTGTCCGCTGACCTGGCGACGTTCGACGGCACCTATGCACCGATGCCCGAGACGACCGCGATCGTGGCTCAGTTGGAGCTGCACTCGTTGGACGGTTCGGTCGATTTCCTGTTCGCCGGCGATGCCGTCCCCTTCCAATTCTTCACCGACCGCGCGTCGTACCCGGCGCCTGAGTGAGTCGCAGCCCGCCCGACCGGTCTGCAGCAAGGCGAGCTCTCGGCCGTGTTGGGCGGGGTCGGTGAGGCGTGGCATGGTGGGTCAACGATCCGCCCGGAGGCCGCACATGCACGACCAAGATCTAGAACTCGTCGACCTCGCGTTGGCGGTGGTTCGCCACCAGCTGACCACGATCAAGCCGTTGAACTCACCTGTTCCGGCGGCAGATCTGTATGGTGCCCTGGCCGGCAGCATCACCGATGCAGGCATCGGCGCGAACGAGGCCGTCGGCCTGTTGCGCGACGTCGTCGGCGCCAACTGCATGAACGTGTCGAGCCCGAACGTGTTCGCGTTCGTCCCATCGTCGGCGACCCCTGCCTCGCTGGCTGCCGACGTGATGCTGTCCAGCATGAACGTGATCGCCGACTGGTGGCTGGAAGGCGCCGGTGGCATCGCCGCCGAGAACCTCACGCTCGCCTGGCTGTGCGAGGAGGTCGGCCTCGGCAAGCAGGCGGGCGGCGTGTTCGTCAGCGGCGCCACGCCCGGCAACCTCGCTGCGCTCGCGGCCGCGCGCCGCTGGTGGCGGTCACAGAATCGAGAGCATTCAAAAGCCAGGCTCACGATCGCGTGCGCGCAACAGGCGCACTCGTCGATCCGAATGGTCGCTTCCGTGCTCGACTGCGACGTGCTGCTCGTAGACGGGGACGAGTACGGCCGCATGCGCGCCGGAGACCTCGTCGACGCGCTCGTCGCGCACCGGGCGCACGGGGGCACTCCCGTGTTCGCCATTTCGGCGACCGCGGGCACCACCAACCTCGGAATGGTCGACGACCTCGCCGGTGTGGCCGACATCGCGGACCGGGAAGGCCTGTGGCTGCACGTGGATGCCGCCTACGGCGGCGCGGCCGTGATCTCTGCTGTGGGTCGGGAGGCGCTGGCCGGCCTCGATCGTGCCCACTCGATGGTGGTCGATCCGCACAAGTGGTTGTTCGCGGGGTACGACTGCTGCGCGCTGCTCTACCGCGACGTGCGCATCGCCCGCGCCGCGTTCACCCAGACTGCCGAGTACCTGGAGGCAGTGGAAGTGAGCGCGGAGGAGTGGAACCCCAGTGACTATGCCGTGCACCTCACCCGGCGCGCCCGTGGCGTGCCGTTCTGGTTCAGCCTCGCGACCCATGGTGTCGACGCCTATCGCACGGCGGTCGAAACCTGTCTCGCAACCGCTCGTGAGTTCACCACCGCGGTGGAGCGATCGTCGCACCTACAACTCTTCGCACCCACCACGCTGTCGATCGTCACGTTCACCCGCCCGGGTTGGACGCGCGCCGATTACGAGCGGTGGAGCCGTCAGCACCTTGCCGCCGGTCGCTTCTTCATCGCGGTCAGCGAGTTTCGCGGCCACCCGATCCTTCGTATCTGCCTCGTCCACCCGCAGACGACGATGACCCAGCTCCAGGAAGTCATCGATTCGTTGGAGGGATGATGTTCGTGACCGCGCGTGGCGGTGGACTCGGCCCCGAGTTCACCCCTCCCTGTCGCGTCTCGACCTCGGCGCTTCGTGGTCACGGGCATGACATGAACACGATTCAACGACCGGACCCGATCGGGTTCAGCCGACGACGGGCGGCGACACGGCCGCCATCGCTATCGCCAAGGCATGGCCGAGGTTCAGCGAATCGACGCCGTGGTGCATGGGGATGTGCACGTCGTATTGCGTCAGCCGGCGCGCGGCCTCTGTGAGACCGGGTCCCTCGGCGCCGGCGATCAGCGCCACTCTTTCCGGCATACCCATCGCGAACAGGCTGTTGGCCGCGGCCGATGGTATGAGCGCCCAGGTCTCGAAGCCGGCGTCGTTGAGAAACGTGATCGGGTCGGGCCACCGCAGGCAGCGCACCACCGGGAGGTGGAGGATCTCGCCCATCGACACCCGCACGGTCCGCCGCGAGTACGGGTCGGCACAGGTGGGATCGAGCACGAGCGCATCGAAGCCCAACGCTCGCGCCGAGCGAGCCACCGCACCGATGTTCTCCGCGTCGTTGGAGCCCTCGAGCAGCAACAGCCGATGAGCACCGGCCATCACGTCGGGCAAGGTGGGGCTTGGTCGCCG
>JANONE010000055.1:0-4118 GCA_031420675.1 Ilumatobacteraceae bacterium
TGGAAGACGAACGGCTACCGCACCTGGCGCGACCCCGGCGGCCACTGGCACCACTACCGACCCGACCACACCGAGATCGGCTGGCGCGCCGACCAGCCCGAACTCGCCCAAACAACACCGAACAACAACCCGACCGCCTGAAACAGCAGCAGCCGGGCTACACCGGCGCGCCCTGCCCCCGCCGATCACTCGACGAGTGTGATGTGGACATACAGGGACGGGGCGGGCAGGGCCGAGTATCTCTGTCATACCCTTTTGGCATCATGCAGGCATGGCCCACAGCACCGAAAACCCCCTGGCCCCCGAGCAGCTGGCGCTGCTGTCGCCCGACGACCTCCCGTTCCAGTTCCGGCTCGACCAGCGCACTCGCCAGCGCGGGCTCGCCCACATCGCCGCCATCAGGGCGCAATTGGCCGAGAAGGCGGCCGCCCGCCACACCGAAGGTGCACCGGCGCCAGCCCGCCGGGCCGCCTGACGGGTTTGCGCCGGCGGCAGCCGCGTCAGGCAGCCGAAGGTGCCAGCGACTTCACGGCATCCCAGTGCTTGAGGTCAGGGTCCAACGGCAGAATCGCAAGTGAGGTCGTGGTCACACCGTTGTCGAAGTAGCGCTGGATGGTGGCGCGGCAGTGCTCGGGCGAACCGTGCACGATCAGTTGGTCCACCACCTCATCGGGAATCGCGAGAAGGGCGGCCTTGCGGTCGCCGGCCTTCCACGCATCCCACATTCCCTGCAGCGCCGGGCCGCGGCCCAGCCACTCCTGGAAGGCGGCATAGACCGGCACGTTCATGTAGGCAGCGATCGCGAAGCGGGCCGCGGCGCGCACCACATCGGCGTTCTCACTCGGGCAACAGAAGATGCGGGCCACGATCTCCTTCTCCACTCCACCGGCAGCGTCGCGCACCACGCCGGCCACCTGCGGCACGTCGTCGGGTCCCAGCCAGTTGAGGATCGCACCGTCGCCCTCGCGCGCGGCCAACTTCAGCATTCCCTCGCGCAGGGCGGCAACCAGGATCGGCGGGGTGTGCTCGGGGCGCACGCCGAGGCGGAAGCCGTTGACCTCGAACGTGTCGTAGCTCTTGGCCACCTTCTCCCCGCTGAAGGCGTCGCGCAGGAAGCGCACCACGTCGCGCACCTTCTTGTACGGCTCCTCGAACGGCACACCGTTCCAACGCTCGACGATCACGTTGCTGCTGCTGCCGATGCCGATGGCGAACCGGCCGGGGGCGGCGTCGGCCAGCGAGGCGACACATTGCGCGAAGCACGCCGGCGAGCGGGTGTAGGCGGGAATGATCGCCGTACCCAGGCGCAGGCGCGGCTCCCACGCGGCGGCCAGCGCAAGTGGGGTGAAGCCATCGGCACCGTCGCTCTCCGCCGACCAGATGTCGGTGTAGCCCATGTCGGCCAGTTCGCCGAGCTTCTGGCGGTGGCTGTGCAGCGGGCCGGGCAGCGGCACCGTCATCCCAGGTCGAATCGGCACGCTCATCGGTGACTCCCCTTCATGTCGAACACGGTCTTGCCGGCCGCAGCCGGATCCTCAACTCTTCCAGAAACGCACGATGCAGCTCTGGCTGGCGGTCGCCAGCAGGGTGCCGTCCTCGGCGAACATGTGCACCAGGCCATGGCCGAAACCGCGCTCCACCGCGTGCACGCGAATGTCCAGCAGCACCCATTCCGTCGGCACCAGGTGCACCACACGCAGCGTGTTGTCGAGGCTGTTGCCCCCGCCGCGCACACCCAGTGCCTGGCCGACGGCCATCGGCACGAAGTCGCCCAACACCGCCAGAGCCGTCGCGTCCACGCCCTCGATCACGTCCGGGATGCGTGCCCACATCAACACCTGGCCATCACCCTGCTCGCCGTTCAGATCCTCGAAAGACCGACCCTTCACCAGCCGCTGCTCGAGGCGATCGTGGATCGTGCCGTCGGCCGGGTGACGGTGCGGTCGCAGTCCGCACTCGTTGGGCGGCGGCACGTCGGGCATGCGCTCCCATTGCCCGCGATGGTCCATCGGCCGGTCACCGAGGGCGGCGTTCACCGTCAGGATCTCACGGTTGCCCACGTGGCACACGGCGCGCGCCTGGGTGGTCTGGTGGCCCTCGACGGCGACCGTGACATCGACGTCCATCACTTCGCCGGGCTTCGCGTACGACAGGTACTGCGCCGCGGCCCAGACAACACCGCGGCCGCTGGTGCCTTCCATCGCCGAGATTGCGGCACCGAGGCCGCAGCCACCGAACAGGAAGCCGCCCGTGGTGGCCAAGGTTGGCGCAACCTCCATCGACCAGCGATACGGGTTGTGACTCTGCTGCAGGCCGAGGAACGAGCGACTGTCCATGAGGCACTCGACTCTACGTGGAGCCGTTCCGGTCGAGCTGATCGAGGCCCTCGCGGTACAGTGACCGCATGGGGGATACACCGTGGCAGGGCGATGCCTGCTCACTCGTCGAAGAGTTCCGCTCCGGCCGGCGCACACCGTTGGAGGAGTTGCAGGCTACCTACGCGGCAATCGCGGCCAGCAGCCTGAACGCGTTCTGCTACCTGCCGCGTGAGGAAGCCGAAACCGCCGCCCGCGCTGCCGACGTGAGCAAGCCCTTCGGTGGCGTGCCCATCGGCGTCAAGGAGCTCGACCAGGTGAAGGGCTGGCCCGACACTCATGCGTCGGTGCCGCTGAAGGATCAGGTGGCCGCCTACACGGGCACGATGGTGCAACGTGTCCGCGACGACGGCGGGGCGGTACTCGTCGGCCTCACGACCGCCAGCGAGTTCGGTGGCGTCAACGTCACCCGCACCAAGCTGCACGGCACCACACACAGCCCGTGGCAGCAAGGCAAGACGCCCGGCGGCAGTAGCGGCGGCACCGCCGCAGCCGTGTCGGGTGGGCTGGTCACGCTGGGCACCGCCGGCGATGGCGGCGGCAGCATTCGCATTCCCGCCGGCTTCACCGGGATGGTGGGCCTCAAGGCCACCATCGGTCGCATCCCGCGTGGCCCGATGGCACAGTACGGCAACCTCACCGTCACCATCGGTTGCATCTCGCGTTCGGTGCGCGACACTGCCCGCTGGTTCGACGTGTGCAACGGCTTCGATGCGCGGGACCCGCTCAGCCTGCCACGCGAGGCTGGCTGGGAGGCCGGGCTCGGTACCCACCTCAGTGAGTTGCATGGCGCTCGCGTGGCCTTCGCACCCAACTGGGGCACGGCCACCGTGTCGCCCGTGATGTGGGAGCTGCTGGAGGAAGCAGGCGCAGCGTTGGCGGCCGACTGCGGCATGCAGCGCGTCGACGGCGTCGATACGTCACTGCCGCGCATGGGTTCCGCCTGGGCGCTCAGCGGCAACCTCGGCATCGAGGCACAACTGGCCGACCAGTGGCCGGCGTGCGCCGACGATCTCACCCCCGAGATCCGCTTCGGCATGGAGCATGCAGTGGGCAAGTACGACTCGGCGGCACGCGCCAAGATCGAGCGCCGACGCGTGGAACTCAACGAGGCGATGGCCCGCATCTTCGACCCGGTCGATGGTGTCGACTACGTCATCACGGCCAGCAACCCCGACGTCGCGTTCAACGCCGACGGCCCGCTGCCCGGCGTGTTCGGCGGCATCGATGCCGGTCCCGGGAACAACGGTCGCCTCACCTTTGCCGCCAACCTGCACGGCAACCCGGCGATCGCCATCCCCGCCGGCGACATCGATGGCCTGCCGATCGGTCTGCAGGTGGTCGGTCGCCACTTCACCGAGCAGTTGCTGCTCGACATTGCGCTAACAGTCGAACGCAACCGGCCGTGGCCGCTCGTCTCGCCAAGCGCTCCCGTGTGACGGCACCTCTCACCCGCACATCGCTCACCGCACCGCAGCGCCGCCTGGCAGCGGGATTGGTGCTGGCAGTCATGTTGGTCGCGTTCGAGGTCACGTCGGTGATCACTGCGCTGCCCACTATCACCGACGAACTCGGCGGTGACTCGCTGTACGGCGTGACGCTGGCCGTTTACACACTCGCCAACTTGGTGGCGCTCGTTGCCGTCGGCGAATTTTCCGATCGGCGCGGTCCCGCTGTGCCGTTCGTGTTGTGTATCGCAACGCTGATCATTGGCTTGGTCGTCGCGGCGACTGCACCCTCGAT
>JANONE010000056.1:0-6918 GCA_031420675.1 Ilumatobacteraceae bacterium
ACTGGTGGAATGGGCCGAGTTCATCCACGAGCACGGCACCGAGGCTGCGCTTGCCCGCGTCGACACCACCATCGCCGAGCGCGAAGCCGCCAAGGATCGGGCGCAACTGCTCGACGACCAGGGCGCCGACGTCAACCACTCGCAGGAGAAGATCGTCGCGATCCGCCGAACTGTCAGCTGCGGATGATTCCTAAAGGTGAAGTGAGGTTCCGGCCCCCTGACATGGCCACTCGTCGACTCGCAAGTCGAGCGGTGACTGCGTCGACGCTGGCTCGAAATGTTGCGCCAGATGCGACATCTGGTACCAGCGATGAGGGCCGGCCGGGACCACAGATCTCTTGTTTGCGATTAGCCTTCGCACCCGAGGATAGCGACGTGGCATTCCCGCAGACTTGAGGAAACTGCACGTTGAACGGGGAGCGACGGGAGGCAGCATGCCGGAAGAGTTCGAGGGAGATCTTGCGGGAGCCGTGTTCTGGGGCGCCGATCTCAGCGGCGCCCGCTTCCGCGACGTCAACCTCACCGACGCGAAAATCAGCCACGCCTGGCTTGTCAACGTCGACATCGATGCGCTGGTCGACAAGGTTGTCATCAACGGCGTCGACGTAACGGCATACGTGAACGAGCGTGACCCGTGGTACCCGTTGCGCGCGATGCTCCGTTCTCCGAACCCGGAGGGCATGCGCGAAACGTGGGCGGCTCTCGAAGCCGAGTGGGCAAAGACGGTCACCCTGGCGAAAGCTCTCCCCGAAGACACGCTGCATGAGTCGGTAAACGACGAGTGGTCCTTCGCCCAGACGCTGCGCCATCTCGTCTTCGCGATGGACAAGTGGTTCACGGCGCCAATCCTCGGCGAATGCTTCCACCCGATCGGGTTGCCGAACAGCGGCTCCGTCGACTTCCCGTGGCCCGGCCTCGACTACGACCTGACGCCATCTGTCTCCGACGCTCTCGTCGTGCGCGCGGATAGCGCCACGCATTTTCGCGACTATCTCGCATCGGTTGCGACGACCGACTTCACACGACCCATCGACGTGCTGGAGAACGGCACGAACACATTGCAAGAGTGCATTTACACCGTTTTTGAGGAAGAGTTCTGGCACAACCGCTACGCGCAGCGCGACCTCGCGCAGCTGGAAGCGGAGAGGTAGAAAGGCTCGAGCGTCACTCGCAGCGAAAATGTAGCTACACTTAGCGTATGAAGGTAGCCACACCCACGAACCGCATCGAAGTCGGTGTACGCGACCTGAAAAACAACCTCAGTCGCTATCTCGATCGCGTCGCACACGGGGAAGAGGTCGTCGTCACGGAGCGCGGACGCCCTGTGGCGCGGCTGACGGGAGTAGATCCGGCGATCGACAAGCTCGCCGCGCTGGTGGCATCGGGAGCTGTGCAGTTGCCGGCCAGTAGTTCACGCCGTCGGCCGACTCATCGCATCGCGTCGTCTGGCCCAGTCAGCAACCTGGTGGCAGAGCAACGTCGATGATCACCTACGTCGATACGTCGACGCTGTTGAAGCTGATCATCGAAGAGCCGGGTTCTGAGGCCGCAGCTGTTGTCTGGGATCAGTCGGAGGCCTTGGCCAGTGCGCGAATCCTTTACGCCGAGGCACGCGCAGCACTTGCCGCCGCACGCCGCGGTAAACGCCTGACTCCTGCACAACATCGCCAAGCGGTAGAAATCCTCGACGACCTGTGGTCGCAGATCTCCATCGTCGAGATGGATCGTGACCTCATCGAGCGAGCGGCAGAACTGGCTGAGCGTCACGGGCTGCGGGGGTACGACGCGGTACATCTCGCGGCGGCACTTCTCGTCGGAGCCGACATATTCGCGAGCGCGGATCACTTGCTGTGCCAGGCGGCGCGCGCAGAAGGCTTCCATGTTGCCGACCCAGCGGAAAAACTTCCGACGACGAGCTTCCCGAGGGCGCAACGCCGCCCTCCTGACTGAGCAGGACCCCTCCAGAACCACAGCGCACCCGTGAACTCAAGCTCCATGAATCATCCACCCGTGGCGGCCCGGCGCGCTGCCGAGAACGCGAAGGGTACTCGTGGTTTTGTCACCTGCAGGGGAAGGGATAGTCGGTGCTGGCGGTCCGACGGAGCGTCACCGATGGCAACGGCGCGCCTCCAGCAAAAGACTGGTCTGCGGAGAACACAGCGGTTTCCTGGTCGACCATTCGGAGCGTTCCGGGCTGAGATGGGTTGCCCCAGCCAGTTGGCGGGTTCCCGTGGCCGTCACTCAACGGTGGGTCGGCCTGCCACCATCGACCCGCGATCATTGTTCCGTTTATCCCACAGTGGGTGTACAGGTCAAAGTCGGTGGCAGCTTGCTCGTCGATCGCGGGTTGCGTGTCGACCGGCGTTGGCGACCCTTCAGCGGCGGGCGCGGAGCCGAGAGTCGTCGATCCCTCCATCGCACCCCCTGGGATGCCACATCCGGCGAGAGCAACGACACCGAGCACCCCCACAAGGAAGATTCGCATATCAATTCAACGATATCCAACGCCAGCTGGTTCCCAATTCTGCGCGACGAGCGCAGACCGCGGATCATCACGGCCACCGTTCGAGCGCGAGCACGACGAGTGGGCGAGGCCATGGGCCGCAGTAGTACCCCATTCATCTCACGATGTGCCGAACTCAGCGGCGGTTGACGGTTCGGTTGCGGCCACGCCTGGGACCGATAGTCTCCGCAATATGACGGCCGTCCTCCAACCTGCACCGCATCGCCCCACGTGGCAGGCATTCAGCGAGCTGATCGCCGTCGTCTCGTGACGCACTCGGTGCCGCTGTTCGAGTTCGATCCGTCGCCCGACGCGGTCATCAACCCCAGCATCCATCGCCCACCGCTGGGCTTCCCGCAGCACGCGGTGATGTGCTGGTTCGGCAACACCGTGCGCGAACGCACCGCCGGTATCGAGCCCGTGCACCATGTGCCCTTCGAGCACGGCGACCACCCCATCTGCATCGTCGAGCACCGTGGTGTACCGGTGGTGTTGGTCAGCCCTGGTGTCGGTGCGCCGGCCGCGGTGACGTCGCTGGAGGTGGTCATCGCGCTCGGGTCCACACAGATCATCGGCTGCGGGGGCGCCGGCATCGTCAAACCGGGCTTCGATGTCGGCCACGTCATCGTGCCCACGGGCGCCGTGCGCGACGAAGGCACCAGCTATCACTACGCCCCTTTCGATGCGCAGGTCGCGCCCCATCCACGGGCACTGGCCGCGATCGACGAAGTGCTCACCGAGGCCGGCGTACCCCACGACCGCGGCCTGGTGTGGACCACCGATGCGTTCTTCCGTGAAACTTCGGCGAAGGTGGCCCGTCGACGCGAGCAGGGCTGCCTGGCGGTGGACATGGAGGTGTCGGCGATGTTCGCCTGCGCGGCCTTTCGCGGAGCGACGTACGCGCAACTGCTCTACGCCGGCGACGACGTCAGCGCCGCCGAGTGGGACCACCGCCACTGGGACAAGCAGACCGGTGCGCGCGACCGCCTGCTGGATCTCGCGCTCGACGCGGTCATCCGGCTCTGACGCCGCACGACGATCAGGGCTGAGCCACGCGGAACACGGTGCTCGGTCCTTCGAGCACGATCGTGTCGCCGGGCGCCAGGTAGGCGGCCTCGCCGTGGTGCAGCGGGCCGGCGTCGCCGTAGGTGCACAGGATGATCTCGCGGCCGGTCGCGGTATGTGGCATCGACCCCGCAACGTCGAAGCGCCACAGCTCGAACGGCGCACCGGGCGTGGGATAGCGCCACCGACCGGGTCGGTCCTCGATCGGCCGCACCACCGGGTTCGGGAGGGCCTCGACTCGGAGCACCGACAGCAGCTCCTCGACGTCGACGTGCTTGGGGGTGAGGCCGCCGCGCACCACGTTGTCACTGGCGCCCATGACCTCCACACCCAGGCCGTGCAGGTAGGCGTGCAGGTTGCCGGGCTCGAGGTAGATCGCTTCGCCGGGCTGTAGTTGCACCCGGTTCAGCAACAAGGTGATGGGGATGCTGGCCTCGCCGGGGTACATCGTGTGCAAGCGGGTGACCAACGCGGCCTCGGCGGAGTGGTGTTGCGCACAGGCGGCGATCGCGGGCGCAGGGTCGATGTTGCCTCGGTACAGGCCGGCAACGGTGGCCTCCAGGCCGTCGTGGCGCAAGGACATCGCCAGCTGGTGCGCGCCGATGTCGTGCAGCAGCGCCTCGGTGTCGCCCACCGGGCGAAACCCGCAGAGCGTGTCGAAGGCGGTGAGTGCGCACAGCAGCTCGGGCTTCGCGAACGGGTCGCGATAGACGCGACGCGGGTCAGAGATCGCAACACCCGCGGCCTCCTCGCGCGCAAACCCGGCCTGCGCGGTGGCGGTGTCTGGATGGGTTTGCAGCGACAGTGGTTTCGCGGCCGCCAGCAGCTTCAGCAGGTACGGCAACTCACCGGCCACCCACGACAGCGGGGAGCCGCCGTCCAGGTGGGATGGCGCTGCGGGATGCGTGCCCAACCACCACTCGGCCCATGGCTGCCCGTCGGCGGGCTGGCCGAGGATGTGCGGAATGGCCGACGGATCGCCCCATGCATAGTGCTGTGCAACACCACGAATCGGACGCATCGAGATGACCCTACCGGCACGCAGGAACTGCGAAATCAGAACAACCGCAGATCGTCCGGTCTCATGCCGCGCAGCTCGTCGTAGTCGACCTCGACCACTCGAAAGCCGCGAGCCTCGGCGAGCACGCGGGCTTGTGGCTTCACCACCTGTGCGACGAACATGCCACGCACCCTGCCCAACGATGAGTCGAGTTGCAACCGTTCGATGTAGCGGGCAAGCTGCTCGACCCCGTCGATGTCGCCGCGACGTTTCACCTCGATCGCCACCACCTGGCCGCCGCTGTCGCGACAGACCAGGTCGATCGGCCCGATGGCGGTGGGGTACTCGCGGCGCACCAACGTGAGGCCGACCTCGATCGCGTGCGGCGATGCCGCCAGCAGCTCCTGCAGGTGTGCTTCCACGCCGTCCTTCTGCAGGCCAGGGTCGTCGCCGAACTCGTGCGCGGCCTCGGTCAGCACCTCCAACAGCGTGATCGTCAGTACTTCACCCTTGGGGTTGGTGACCGTCCAGTGGTCGCCGTGATCGACAAGCGTGTTGGGTGCGTTCATCCAGTTGAGCGGCTTGTAGGCGCCACCGTCGGCGTGAATGGCAACACACCCGTCGGCCTTCACCATGATCAGGCGCACGGCCTCTGGGAGGTGAGCGTCGAGCCGGCCTCGATAGTCGACGGTGCAACGGGCTACGACAAGACGCACGGGGGGCGACCTTAGCCGCGGTCGCTACTTGGCGACATGGTCCCGCATGCGCTTCTGGATCAGTTCCCGGCGTGCCTGTAACTCGCGATAGGTGAGCTGATCGGTATCGGTGTCGACCCCGAAACTGGCCTTCACGCCGTCCATGTTGATGGCGACCGCCGTGTGATCGATGCCAAGTTCGCGGCCCAGCCGTTCACCGTGACGCTCGGCGAACATCAGCGAGATCTTCCCGATCTCGCCGAGCAGATCCAGGTCGGGTGCCAAGCGGGCCATGGCCCCGTCGAGGAAGACCATGTTCTTCACGTAGAGCATGAGCTCTTTGGGCAGCTTGGCGCCGTAGCCCAACAACGCCTTCACGACGCGCTGCACTTCGGCAACGAGCTCCTCGCCGGTGAGCGTGGTTGGGTCGACGGTGGGTTGGTCGAGCCGAAGATCCTTGATCACGGTATCGAGGTCGGTGTCGGCCGGCAGTGCGCCCAGGTCGCGCATCGCGGCCATCTGGCCCTTCACGTCGTTGGTGGTGGCACCGAGCATCATTCGCAGGAAGGCCAACCGCCGTTCGTCGGTCAGGCGGCCGACGATGCCGAAGTCGAGCAGTGCCGTGCGGCCATCGGCGAGCACGAACAGGTTGCCGCCGTGCAGATCGCCATGGAACACGCCGTAGACCATCGCGCCTTCCATCAGCGCGACCATGGCGGTGCGTACGACCTCCTCGGTGTCGATGCCGGCGTTCTGCATGCCGACGACATCGTCGAAGTTGAAGCCCTGCAGCTTTTGCATCACCAACACGCGGCGTGTGACGAGGGTGGGGTGCGGGCGGGGCACGACGTAGCCGTGGTTGCCCAGCTCGTGCAGCATCGCCGCGACGTCGATCATGTTGGCCGCTTCCATCCGGAAGTCGAGCTCTTCCACGATTGTCTCGGCGAAGAGCTCGACCAGGGCAGGCGGGTTGGCCAGCGAGGAGATGGGGATGCGGCCGACCAGGAACGGCGCCAGCCAGGCCATTACGCGCAGATCCTTGCGTACCAAGCCGTCGACGCTGGGCCGCTGCACCTTCACCACCACCTCCTCGCCGGTGAGCAGCGTGGCCGCGTGCACTTGGGCGATGGATGCCGCTGCGAGCGGGGTGCGATCGAAGAAGGCGAACACGTCCTCCAGGCGGGCACCGAGATCGGCTTCCACCACCACCCGCACGGTCTCGAACGGCTCCGCCGGCACCTGATCGCGGCACTTCTTGAACTCGTGCACCAGTTCCGGCGGGAACAGGCCCTCACCGCCGGAGATGATCTGCCCGAGCTTGATATAGGTGGGGCCCAGTTGCTCGGCAGCCTTACGTAAGCGCATCGAGATCGCCGCCCGGCTGGCCTCGGGTGTGGCGTAGCGACCGCGCCGCTTGCGCACCATCCATGGCATGACGGCCTGCGAGAGCACGCGCACCACGCGCACGACCCGGCGCCCGGGGGGCACCTTGCCGGTCCTGGTGAGGGCCGGCACCTCGGCCTTGGCGCGAGCACGGAGCTGGGGTGCGAGGGGTAGCCAGCGGATGGCATCACGCTGCAGCGTCCACGGGCCTTCCTCTGTGAACGCTGCCCAATTGCGATCCTCCAACACACTCATAGGTGCATGATTGCAGC
>JANONE010000057.1:0-9744 GCA_031420675.1 Ilumatobacteraceae bacterium
CAGGACAACGCCAGCGACGAACCTTTCGCCAAGACGCTCGGCGAGATAGCGCAAGCCCTTCGTGTCGCGGGTGCTCACAGCGGACGATGCCTTCACCTCAATGCCCACGACAGTTCCGTCTGGCCGCTCGAGCACGAAGTCGACCTCGATCCCGTCCCGGTCACGGAAGTGCCACAACGTGGTGCCGTGCTGGCTCCAGCTGAGGTGCTTTCGTAGCTCCATGGCGACGAAGGATTCCAGAAGAGGCCCAAGTGGCGCCGTTGGCAATGCGGCCGACTCCGCTGTCAGCCCTACGAGCCGGGCTGCAAGACCGCTGTCGACCATCACCAGTTTCGGCCGGCGGATGACCTTCTTCGACACGTTCGTCGACCACGCGGGGATCAACTGAACGACGAACAGATTGGCCAGTGACGCGAGGTAACCGTCGAGTGTCCGCGGCGGCAGCGTGAGCTCATTCGCGAAGTTCGTGACGTTGAGTTCCAAGCCGCTGCGAGCCGCGCACAGGCGAATGATTCGTGGCATCTCGGCCAATCGTTCGATACCGGTGAGGTCTCGGATCACTGTCTGCGTGAGCGTGGCAAGGTAGGAGTCGAACCACGCGGCTCGCCGGTTTGCGGGCCGCGAGATCGCCTCCGGAAATCCACCTGCGAGCAACGTACCGATCAGTTGTTGGCGAGTGATGTTCGACGTGGTCCACGAGGGCACGCCGTCGAAGACGATGTCGACGAACCGATCGGTAGTTTCGCGGAGTTCCCCCTGGCTGAGCGGCCACAGCTCCACAACTTCAACTCGGCCAACGAGCGCATCGGCGAAGCCCGGCTGCGACAGAAGGCGCGTGGAGCCGGTCAACACGAATCGCCCAGGCCGACGGTCCCGGTCGACGGCGGCCTTGATCGCACGAAACAGTTCAGGCGCCCGCTGCACCTCATCGATGATCAGCGGGCCTTCGTTATTTCGTTCGACGAAGCCACGGGGGTCGGCACGGGCAGCGTCACGTTGGGCAGCATCGTCGAGCGTGACGAACTGGCCACCGTTGCTGGCCCACAACTGTTGCGCCAGCGTGCTCTTGCCGACCTGCCGCGCTCCATTGATGGCCACCACCGGAGTGTCGGCCATTGCATCCAACGCCGACTGCAGCCCTGCTCGCTGAAGTTGCTTGCCATTCATTGCCTGCATGTTACCCTAACGACGGATACGTGTGCGGATTCGCCGGAATGTTGCTGCGGATTCGTCGGCCCTTGGCTGCGGATTTGTCGGAAGGTTCGGTGCCGACACGTCGAGACCAGACCGTCACCCCCCGAACACGCCCGACTTCGGCAAGACAACGATGGCGCGAACAGCACTCGACTGGGTCGACGACTCCCACGCCAGCGAGGCGTTCAGCGCGCCTGTGCCAATCGCCGACCCGGTCGACCTCACACCAGCGCACAGCGCCCGACTTCGGCAAGACATCGTCGAGACCCGCCACGGGCGGCGCGCATGCATGCGCCGATGTGTCTCCAGATGCTTCACTGAGCAGGTGCAGTCGGAAGCAGTGGCCACATGAGCGGGCTGGGAGCGCGCGTCGCACTGGTCGTTGTCTCGTTCGTCGCCGCCGGCGCCGGATGGTTCGGGGCCCGTCAGTTCGGTGGCGACGCCACGCCGGGCACTGCCCTGGCGGCCGTCGATCTGTACCACTGCCCGGCCGACGGCAGCCGCTCCGTCGGTCAAGTGCACGCCGGCGACGAGGTGTGGCTGATCGGCGTCACCGACGACCGTTGGGCTGTCATCCGCAACCCCGACAACCCCGACCGACCGGCGTGGCTGCCACTTGCGTTGGTGGCCACCGCTGCGAGCGCCGGCGATCTTCCCCAGCTCACCTGCGGGCAGGCGGTCGCTACCGCTACCACCACGCTGACCGTCACCACCACTACCACGCCGACGTCGGCATCGGCGTCGACGTCGTCCCCGGTTGTGCTTGCGACCAGCACCAGCACGAGCAGCACCAGCACGTCCACCACCTCGACCACGATCGCCACCGACACGGTCCCACCCACCGTGACGGTAACCACCGATCGCGCCTACCTCTACGTGCGTTCCGAGAGCGCTCCGTGCAGCAGCGAGGATTCGTTGGAGGTCGCGATCGTCGTGGCCGACCCCACGGTGCCGCTCTCCATCCGTTCGATCGTCGCCACATGGAACGCCCCGGGCGGCCCACAGACGGCCAACCTCGTTCCTGTCGGTGGCAACCGTTTCTCGCTGGAGGTGGCCGCCAACGGCCCAGCGGCAGGCGAGACCCCGCTCACGCTCACGGCCACCGGTTCCGACGGCGCCGGAAACGTCGGCACAGGCCAGACCGTCGTTTCGTTGCGCAATCCGGGAAGCTTCGGGTGCGCGGGATGAGCCGCTCCCGCCCCCGTCGCATACCTGTTGCCATCATCATCGGCGCGCCCGCAGTCATGCTGCTCGTCGGCGGTACGGTCGGCTGGTTCATGCGAGACGACGCGAGCAGCGAGCGTGTCAGCAAGGCAACCCGCAGCAACTCACCCATCGCCACGGTCGTCGGTGCCCCGTTGCCCACCGCGCTCGATTCGATGGTGCCGCAGCGGCCACTGCCGCCCGCGGCCAACCCGGCCGTGATCGACCCGGCCAGCATCATCGGCCTCGACACCGCAGGGGTCATCGAAGTGCCCGCGGCCGCCGCCCTCGACCTTCCGCTCGCTCCCGGTGGCAGCGCCACACCCGTCGATCCAGTAACACGCGAGGCGGTGCAACCCACGTCTCCGTACGCGCCGTCGATCGGCGAGCCGATCCTCAGCGACACCCCGCCCGAGATCGCGTCACCGCCCAGCACGCTGGCCCCGAAGGATCGCACGGTCCCGGTCGCCAGCGGACCCGAGGTAGTCGAGCCCAACTTCACCGACGCGTGTATGGCCGACCCGTCCACGTGCGCGGGCGCTCCGGGCGTGGTTCGCGACGCTCTCGCGACGGATGGGCCGCCGCTCGCCGCGTTGCAAGTGTCGGTTCCCGTCGCCGGCGCCGAGGGCTTCGCGGGTCTGTGCGACAGCGTCGAAGCCGGTGTCGTGCCGGATCCGTTCCTCACGCCATCCACGCGACCGACGATTGCCGTGTTCGTGAACCAACCGTCCACCCTGGCCCTCACCGGCACCTGGGCGGACGGCACGGCGCTGGCCAAGACCACGATGATCACGCTGTCCGCCCACGACGCCGAATGGAAGCGAGCCTGGGACGACGACCACGTGCAGCGCAACATCATTGCCTGCGTCACGCTGCCGCTGGACGACGTGAGGGCGCACGCAGGCGGTGGCATCGCCGAACTGCGCGCCGACGTGGTGGCCATCAGCGCCACCGGCCGCGCCGACGTCACGGGCCAGTTGACGCTCAACGTCCCCATCGACGGCAACGACACACTGTTCGCGGAGAGGATCACCATCACCAATCGAGGCGAGCAACTGCTCGCTGACGGCATCCTGTACCCGACCGTGCACGTGCACTACGCCTTCCTCGACGACGGCGTCATCCCGGCCGGTTCGGGGCTCGACCCCGCAACGTTGCACGTGTACGACGAGCACGCGTTGGTGGAGGGTGCTGACTGTTCGGGTTGGGCAGTCAACCAGCAGGGCCGGGACCGCACGAGCAGCAGTTCCTACACGGTGGTCAGCGAGCAACGCACGATTGCCGGCCGCTCGCGCACCGTCACCGTCGTCGATGGCGACGTGTACCTCGACCCGTCATTGCCCGGCGGGTGGCAGGGCTACTTCTGCATGCGCCTCAGTGCCACCGATGACGAGACCACGAAGGCCGTCACGCTGGCTCTGCGCGGAGCGACGGTGCGCAGCCCGCGAACGGCCAACTATGCCGTGAGCGTGCTGCTCGCCGGCGCCGACTACCCCGACGACTGGCAACTGCGAGCCTCATGGACCACTACCAAGGGCGTCGTGCTCTGCAGCAGCGCGCTCCTGAGCAACGCCCCCGTCGCGGGTGCGGGAGGCGCTCATGGCGCAACGTGTGACACGATCGCCCGACTCGCGCCCGCCGGCATCGTGGTCGGCATCACCGCCATCGATGCCGCTGGCGTACCGCTGCCGGTCGTTTCCGTGCGGCAGCCGGTCAACACCGCGTATTGCAACCCCGACGACCCTTTCGGCTTCGTCGGCGACGGCTGCAACCCCGGCTTCACGCAGCCCTACGACGTACCGCTCACCTCACCTGCCATCGACAACGGCGATGTCGAGTCGGTGCGGGTGGTGCTACAGGTGAGCCGCACCGCTGCCGCCGGGGCCATGTGGCAAGACCCTTCGCACGTGTGGAAGATCGGCGCGATCACCGCCTTCGCCTACTGAAACCGGCCCGACCGACCTCGCGCCGCGTGTTTTCCATGTTCATGTCGCGGCCGCGACCACGAACATCCGTGGTCGAGCCGTGACACGAAGGGCCGGCGCGGCAACCACAGCACCGCGACCGGCGAGTAGCGGCAGCGGACGGGTACCGTTGCGGCATGAGCGAGCGCCCGACCATCGCCCGGTTCACCCATCTCGCGCTGCCCTGCCACGACATCGACGCCACCATCGCCTGGTACGAGCGGTTCACGCCCCTGCGCCTGCTGGAGCGACGCGAGGACAGCGACGGCCTCGGTGCGTGGATGGGCCAACCCGACATGGTCGACAAGCCGTTCATCATCGTGCTGGTCAGCTTCTTCGGCGACCAGCCGACGGGGCCGCGCCCCACACTCGCACCGTTCGCGCACCTGGGCATGGAGCTGCCCACGCAGGCCGCAGTGGATGAGATCGCGGTCCGCGGGCGCGCCGAAGGTTGCCTGGCCTGGGAGCCCCAGCAGCTGCCCCCACCCATCGGGTACGTGTGTGCGCTGAACGACCCCGACGGCAACGTGGTCGAGTTCAGCTACGACCAGGGCGTGTTCGAGAAGGTCCGCCAGGTCTGGGGCTGAACCCCGCCGCCTGGCCCCGCGGGCGGGGCAGTGTGACAACTCTCTGCACAGCCAAGTCACTCTCGCGCACCCACTTCGTACAATCGACTGGATGGCCGCGCGCACCCCTCCTCCCGGTTTGCAGCTGAGCTGGGTGGATGGCGAAGCCGTGGCGTGGCAGCCGGGCCGTGGGGTGTACGGCGGCAACCTGCACCACGAGGTCGCACGCGTTGCCCGCCGCCCCAGCATGGCGTACAACGGCTCCACCCGCGTCGTGCCGCTCGACCTGCCCGATGGGCGCGCCAACGTGATGTGCCAGCGGCTCGACCCTGCCACGCTCGCCTCGCTGGGCCAGCTCAATGCGTTGGCCAGCGAGGTCAGTGCGTCGGTCGCCTGGTTCGGGGCGATGCACCGCTTCGCGGCTCATCTGGTCGTGGGTGGTCGGGTGCTGCCGGTGCTCACCCACGTCGCCGATATGTGGTGGCTGGCCGAGTGGCAGCCGTTGGCAGGCGATGTCGAGGCCGCGCAGCCCGGGTTGCTGGCCACCATGCCACCGGTGGTCGCGGCCGGTGGCCCGGTGGATGCCGTCGCCGTGCTGCACGACATGGTCGATCGCTTGTGCCGCCTCACGCTCGGGGCGCGCGGCTGGCGCGCGGTGCTCACCGACACCCGCGCAGTGAACGCGCGGGCAGTGCGCCTGGTCAGCCGCGCGCTCATCGCCGAAACCGGGCAGTTCGCCGTCGCCGCCGAGCTGAGCAGCGCCGTCGCCCACATCGCCACCGAGTTCTCGCTCATCACCCGCCGCGCCGCAGGGGAACCCATCGTGCGTGTTCGGTTGCGTCTCGGCCTGCCGCACGAAAGGACCGACGACGAACCGATCGACGACGAGTCGGCCACGGTGGCAGTCACGCCGGCGACGAGCGGCGACTGGCCGTTCGGTCTGGAGCTGGTGGATGGCGACGATCGCGGTCGCTGGTGCGCCGCCGACCAGGTCATATCGGGCGGGCCGGCAGCGCTCGCGCTCGCTCACGAGCCGCGCTTCATCCCGCTGCTGCAGCGCCGCCTGCGCGAGGCCACGGAAGCGATCGCGGTCGCCGTGCCGGAGCTGTCCGATTGGGCGGCCGCCGCCCTGGGCGAGCACGCACAGGGGATCGACCTCGACACCGCTGCCGCCGCCTTGGAAGGCATCGATGCGCTGGCCGCGGTGGGAATCGAGCTGCTCGCACCGGAGAAGCTGACCCGCCGGCGCACCTCCACCCGCGCCACTGCGCAGCCCAAGGACGCCACCGGAAGTGGCCGTTTTGCCGCCACTGCGCTGGTCAACTGGCAGGTCGTGGTGGACGACACACCCGTCTCCGACGACGTGTTGCGCCGCGCCGCCCAGGACGGTGCCAACCTGATCGAGATCGGTGGTCGATGGGTGCAGATCGATCGCGCCGAAGCACGCCGCGCGCTTGCCAACCTGCAGCAGCACCGTGCCGAACACGGCGAGATGAGCGCACTGGCGCTGCTCACCCTCGCCGCCGAACTGCAGCGCGAGCTGGAGGCCGCCGGTCTCGCCGAAGCAGAGATGGGCACCGACCTGGTGCACGCCACGGGCTGGGCAGGCGAGCTGCTCAACGGCCTCCCCGACGAGGCCTTGGCCGACGGGGACGTGCCGGCCACATTCACCGCCACTCTGCGGCCCTACCAGCGGCGCGGCCTTGGCTGGTTGCAGTTCCTGCACCGACTGGGGCTTGGCGGGTGTCTGGCCGACGACATGGGCCTGGGCAAGACTCCCACCACGCTCGCCCACCTCGCCGGCCTGCCCGGGCCGCATCTGGTCGTGTGCCCGCTGTCCGTCGTCCGCAACTGGGAGGCGGAGGCGGCCCGCTTCACACCGTTCATGCGGGTGATGGTGCACCACGGCACCGGCCGGCTGGAGACGCAGGCGTTCATCAACGCGGTTGCGCAGCACGACCTCGTGGTCACCACCTATCAAGTGGCTGCCCGCGACCTCGACACGTTCCAGCAGGTGCCGTGGGCAACGGTCGTGCTCGACGAAGCGCAGGCGGTGAAGAACCCCGACACGCGCACCGCGCGCGCCATGCGCGCGCTGCCTGCCGGCCAACGCATCGCGCTCACCGGCACGCCGGTCGAGAACCGCCTCACCGAGCTGTGGTCCATTTTCCAGATCGTCGCCCCCGGTCTGCTGGGCAACGCCACTCAGTTCCGTCAGCACTTCGCCAACCCCATCGAGCGCGAACACGACCCCGTCGCCATTGCCGAGCTGCGCCGCCTCACCGGCCCGTTCCTGCTGCGCCGCACCAAGGCGGACAAGTCGTTGGTCCCCGACCTTCCCGACAAGGTCGAGCAAGTGGCGTGGGCGCCTCTCACCCGCGAGCAGGCGCACATGTACCAAGCGGTCGTCGACCAGTTGTTGGCCGATGCGCAGGAAGCGACGGGCATGCGCAGGCGTGGCCTGGTGCTGGCCGCGCTCACGCGGCTGAAGCAGATCTGCAACCACCCGGCGCACGCATTGGGCGATGGTTCCAAGCTGGGCGGGCGCTCGGGAAAGTTGCAACGGTTCGACGAGCTGGTGACCGATCTGCTCGATGCCGACGAGCAGGCGCTGGTTTTCACCCAGTTCCGAGAGATGGGCCTGTTGTTGCAAACGCACCTTCATGAGCGGTTCCACCAAACGGTGCCGTTCCTGCACGGCGGCGTCACCAAGCAGGGCCGCGACCGCATGGTGCAACAATTCCAGGCCGGCACAGCAACTTCCCCGCTGCTCCTAGTGTCGCTGAAGGCGGGTGGCACCGGCCTCAACCTCACTGCCGCTTCGCAGGTGGTGCACTACGACCGCTGGTGGAACCCGGCCGTGGAGGATCAGGCCACCGACCGCGCGTGGCGCATCGGCCAGTCACGCACCGTCTTCGTGCACAAGCTGGTGTGCGAAGGCACGGTGGAGGAGAAGATCGATGCGCTCATCAACGACAAGCGCACACTGGCCAATGCCGTGGTCGGCACCACCGGCGAGGCCTGGCTCAGCGAGCTGAGCACCGACGCCCTGCGCGACCTCGTGGTGCTCGACCATTCGCGCATCTCCGGCAGTGGTGGCGCGAGCAGCGGTAGCGGGCGACACGGGCTCGTGTCATGAGCATCGTGTTGGTGCCCGGCCAGTTCCGGGGCGAGCCGCATCCGGTGGGCAAACTGGCCAGCGCCCTGCTGTCCGTCTCGGTGGCCGGCATGGCCGATCCGGCGCGCTTCCGACGCGGCAAGACGTACGTGCTCGACGGCGCAGTCACCCGCCTGGAGGTGTCGTCGGGTCAGCTGCTGGCCACCGTCGTCGGCAGCCGCGCCACGCCGTATCAGGTGTTCGCTGGGGTGCGCCCGATCGATCGACCAGACCTGGGCTCGCCGGAACTGCTGCGAGCGCAGATCAACCTGCTCACTCCCGAGGGTGGCGAGCTGATGGTCAGCTGCAGCTGCCCCGACGACGCCGACCCGTGCAAGCACTCGGTCGCCGCGCTGCTGGCCTTCGCTGCCGAGCTCACCTCGCGGCCCGAGCTACTGGTGGAGTGGCGCTGCATCCCGGCCGATGGCGAGGCGCCGGCCCGTGCACGAGTCGGGTCGCGCGCACGCGGCAGCGAGCGCCACCTGCGGCTGGCGCCGGCGATCATCAAGGAACGGCTGCGTGCACCCGAGCCACCGGCGCCGTGGGAGAACGAGGAATGGCAGTCCTTCCTGGGCACGCTGCCACCACCCGCACCCCCGGAAGTCCCACCGGAGGCTGCGACCGTGCGCAGGGCCATGCTGGGCACCATCGATCTCGGCAACTGGGTGCAGTCGGCCATCGACGAGCTGGCGTCACTCGACTGAGCCTCAGCTACCGAGGCGCTTGCCTCCGAAGACGGTGATCTCCTGGCGCAGCGGCACGAGGTCGCGTCGGGGAGCGCGGCGATCGGCTTCCGCCAGCGCACCGGCGGCCAACGCCCGCAGATCCTCGTTCTCGCCGCGCAAGCGCGCAACTTCGAGCTCCAGCACCATCACCCGCCGGATGCCCTCGAGGTTCATCCCTTCGGCCGCAAGTTCGCTGATGTGGTGCAAGCGCTCGATGTCGATGTCGCTGTAGCGACGGTTGCCGCCCTGCGTACGAGCCGGCTGCACCAACCCGCGGCGCTCGTAGATGCGCAGCGTCTGCGGGTGCATGCCGGCAAGCTCGGCCGCCACGGAAATGACATACACCGCGTGTTCACGGGATCGCATCGGTCAGTCCCTCCCCTGTGCCTTGGGCACACCGGTCCTCGGTGACACCGTAGTCGTCGCCGCGAACGCCTTGAGCGCCACCCGCTGCTCATCGGTGAGCTCGACAGGAACCTGCACATCGGTCGTGACGATCAGATCGCCGGTGCCCTTGGCGGTGGTGAGCCCCTTGCCCTTCACTCGGTGACGGCTTCCTGATTGAGTGCCGGCACGCAGGCGCAGCGTGACCGTGGGCCCTTCCAGCGTGGGCACGTCGATCTCGCCGCCCAAGGCGGCGTCGGCGAAGGCGATCGGCAGGCGCAGCGTCAGGTTGCGACCGTCGCGACCGAACAGGTGGTGCGGCGCGACACGGCATTCGACGATCAGGTCGCCCGCCGGCCCGCCACTACGGCCGGGCGCTCCACGACCTTTCAAACGGATCTTCTGACCATCGGCCACACCCGCCGGAATACGGGCCTGCACTTCGCGGGCACGACGCTCGACACGCGAGCCGTGGCATGTGGGGCACGGTTGATCGATGACAACGCCGGCACCGGCGCAGGCGCGGCATGGCGACGAGAACGAGAAGAAGC
>JANONE010000058.1:0-7714 GCA_031420675.1 Ilumatobacteraceae bacterium
GGCCGAACAGGCGAACATCGAAGCGGCGACGTTGTGGGCGCTCGGGCGGCGGGTGGCCAGCACGGACCGGCTGTTGACCATCGACTTCGCCGATCGGGTTCACCGGCGGATGTTCGGCGACATGTGGCGATGGGCGGGCCGGCACCGGACGCGAATGACCAACATCGGCGTCGAACCGCACCAGATCACCACCCAGATGAAGTTACTCTTCGACGACGCCCGTTACTGGCACGACCACAGCACCTACCAACCGGCCGAGCGCGCGGTGCGATTCCACCATCGCCTTGTCTTTGTCCACCCGTACCACAACGGCAACGGCCGCCACGCCCGATTCGTGGCCGACCTCTACCTCCGCCTCAACGGAGAGCCCACACTGACATGGGGCACAGAAACGAACATCGAGATCGACAGCACCGCCCGCCGCAACTACATCACCGCGCTCCAGGCCGCCGACCGCGGCGACATCGAACCACTTCGGGACTTCGCCCAACGGTGACCGTCCGTTGTCATCGCGGACGCGAAGCACCGGTCGCGAAAGGTGTCAGCAAATCAGAACCGTGCCGGTGTCTCCGTCGACCTCGAGCCAGGTGCCATCGGTGAGCGCTGTGATGCCGGCGACGCTCATCACGGCGGGGATGCCGAGTTCTCGGGCCACGATCGCCGCGTGGCTCTGGATGGCACCGGTGTCGCAGACGACAGCTCCGGCGACGAGGAAGAGCGCCGTCCAGCTGGGGTCGGTTATCGCGCAGACCAGGATCTCGCCGGGTTCGAGACCTCGTGGGTCGGCCGGATCGACGATCACCCTCGCCGGCCCTGACGCGACGCCGCCGCTGGCAGCGATGCCGGCCAGTCGAGCTCCCGATGGCGGTGCTGCAAGGGTGGCGGTGGCCGTGCGTCGCAGCCGCCATGTCGCCGGCTCGGGGATACGGCCCTCGAACCACAGTGGTGGCTCCCGGTCGTTCAGGTAACGCTCCAGCGCGGCGCGCTCGGCGATGAGATCGGAGAACGAGGCGGGGTCGGCGACAAAGCGCGGCAGTTCGTCGATGGTGACGCAGAAGGCGAGTCGCGCGTCGTGGGGCCCACCGCGGTCGCAAGCCCGGCGGGCTAGTTCATGGAGTGCCCGTCGGGCACCCAGGTTCTCGAGCACCAGGATGTCCTTTGCCCGTTCTCGACCGACCGATCCGGCACGTGAGACTGCGGCGGCCCGTAGGGTCAGAGCGCGCAGCGGCCATCGCATACCGTTGGCTGTCTCCGCCTCGGCGGCGTGGCGGTCGGCAATCAGTCGAGTCGTCGCGAGGTCGGGGGCCCGCTCGTCCGAGACATGCCGCAGCCGCTCGATCGCAGCGAGCACCGGGGCGGGATCCATCGCCCAGGCGGGGGTCGCCAGCTCGTACTCATCGTTGCCACGGTGGCCGAACTGTGCCAGGAACCGCTCGAGTGGCTCGTGCAACGCAGTTCCCGTGATGTGGGCGCCGATTGTCCCGAGACCGGCGTCGAACGCCGTGGTGAGCCCCGGATCATTGGCGACGATTCGCCCGAGCACCCACTGCTGCTGCGCGAGCCGAGCGGAGTCGATGTCGTCGATGCCGCTCACCAGTCGGTTGGCGATGCCAGCGGGCAGTCGTGACCGGTCAACCACCTTGTCGAGCAGGGCGCGAGGCCCGCCGGCGATCATGCTGAAGTAGAGAAGTCGCTTCATGCTGTCGCCGAGGCGCTGAGGGTACGTCGCAACGAAGGCGAGCAACTCGTCGTCGGTCGCCGTGGTGGGGTCGGGCATCGACGCGACCCAGGCCTGCGCATCCGCCCGCGCCCGCTCGAGTGGCCCGAGGTCCGGGTTCCGCAGGATCCTCATCAAGAACATGGTCACGCGGGCGGTGGCAAGCGGGTTTCGGTCGCCTTTTGCTGGTCGATACGGGGGCAGTCCCTCGACCTTACCGAACATCTGCTCGTCGCTGGTCTTGGCGCTCATGCCGGGTGTGCGCACGCCCATGATCCGGGCTAGCGAGCCGTTGCCGTACAGGTAGCCGCCGAACACGCCCGTCCCCAGCCGGGGCCCGTCCACGTCGCGTGGCGTCACGAACCCGATCTCGCGGAACACCTCCAATTGCGCCCGCCCGACGTCGTCGCCCATCAGCGTGCCGCCCAGCGCCGACAGTACGTGAGGGAACACCTCGCCGACGTTGCCCCGGGTGTACAGCGGATACCGCTCACTCGGCTCCATATCGGCCACCCAGATCCGGTCGACCGCGCGGAGCGTCATGTGTTGGACGTGCGGGACGCGCGGTTGATGAGCCCGGTCATGTGTGCCTCCATGCGTTGAGCTAGATGGACGAGACCGTGTCGATGTGCCGTATCTATGACCGACGACGCCGAGCATCCCACGAACGCCAACTCTATCACTTGACACTATATCGATGAGCGATATAATGGACGAATGGGTGCTCCTGACAGTGCAACGTTCCTCCCCCTGCCGCAGGCTCAGTTCCATATCCTCGTCGCGCTCACCGACGGCGACAAGCACGGATACGCGATCATGCAGGCCGTCGAGTCCTCGTCCGGCGGCCTCGTTCGCATGGGACCGGCGACCCTCTACGGCACGCTGAAACGACTCGTCGACAAAGGTCTGGCCGAGGAGTCGGGACACCGCCCTGAGACCGGGGACGACCAGCGCCGTCGTTACTACCGATTGACAGGTCTCGGACGACGCGTCTGCTCCGCCGAAGCGGAACGGCTCGACGACCTCGTCAAGATCACTCGCACCAATCTCCGCCCCGGTATGGCCTGACCATGACAGGAACGTCGAATTCGGTCGCAACCGAGGCACTCCCCGGACCACGCGGGATGGAGAAACTGCGTCGCGTGCGCGAGCTGTTTCGTGACCCGTCGACAGCACTCGATGGGCTTTACGATGCGTACGGCCCGATCAGCGAACTGCGGCTCGGGCCCACGCGCATTGCCGTGATCGGTGATCCCAGCCTGCTCCACCAGATGTTCTCGATGCCCGCCGAATCATTTCGGTGGGGTCACAAGTTCAACATGGTCGGGGTCAGGTTCGTTGTCGGCAGCGGCTCGATGATCGTCTCCGACGGTGAGGATCATCATCGCCGCCGCGGTTCGGTCCAGACGGCGTTCACCCGCCGTCGGCTCAACAGCTGGATCCCGATGATCATCGGGCGCACCGACGCGGCCGTGGACAGTGTCATCCAGCGGATCGGCACGCATGAGGCCCAAGTCGACCTCTACCCCGTCGGTCGCAATCTCATCCTCGGAATCACCGTGCACGCCTTCTTTGGCGAACGGCTGGCCGAACGCGCCGACGAGATCGGCGGGCTGTACGAACGCCCGCAGCACTTCATCGAGGCACCGGCGATCAGACAGCTTCCTCACCCGTTCCCGTTCACTGCCCGTTCGCGTGTCCGGGCCGATCGACGAGCGATCGACGTGATCATCGACTCCGAGATCACCCAACGGCGATCGCAACCAACGGGGGACCCGTTCGACATCCTCGAGGCGATCGTGGTCGATGGCTCGTTGTCCGACGCCGAGATCCGCGATCAGGTGAGGACCCTGATCGGTGCCGGTTACGACACGACGGCATCGGCGCTCGCCTGGATGCTGTGGTGTGCAGCGCTGTCCCCCGACACATGGCCGCGCCTGAGGGCCGAAGCAGATGCCGTTCTCGGATCGATCGATCCACCCACCGAACCCGATCACGGCACCCTCGCCGGTCTCGAGTACGCGCAGCGGGTGGTGCACGAGTCACTGCGGCTTCATCCAGCCGGACTGATCGGCGCACGTATGGCTGCCACCGACCTTCGGGTCGGGACGCACCTGATTCGAAAGGGAACGCTGGTGGTGTGGTCACCACACCTCGCCGGACGCGACCCAGGCTCCTGGACCGACCCGCTGCGCTTCGATCCCGACCGCTTCGCCGACCTGACCCCGGAACAGAAGACCATCAGCGATCAGGCCTGGGTGCCGTTCGGACGAGGACCTCACATGTGCATCGGCTTCGCCCTGGCCCAGATGGAGCTCACCCTCATCATCGCCCGCCTCGCGCAACGACTCGACCTCACCCCGACCGCCACCGAGATGCCACACCCGACCGGCATGGTCGTCAACCGGCCCACCGGCGGCGCACCATTCCGGGTCTCGGCTCGAGGTGCGAGCTGAACCCGGTCGATATCGACGCACGCGCCGATCACGGCGTCAGACGACCCTGAACACGCTTGGATAGCCGGTCGTATCGTATGCGAACCACATGTCATCGGCAGCGCCGTTGGTGACGATGATGGCGATCAAGAGCGCTCGATTAGCGGTGATGGTCCTACTGATCGGCCCGAAGTCGATGGTCTTGGACACCCACGTGCCGCTGCCTTGCTGCCAGTTGGCCTGATTGAACGAGGCGCTGTCGAAGGTCGTGCATCCGGTTCCGTCCGCCAGGCAATCGAGCAGGAAAGCGGTCACCTCGCCGGTCCGGTCTGGGCGGAAGTCCCTGATCGCGCTCCAGAACGTGAGCTGTCCCGTGCCGCTCAAGGTGGTGCTCGAGGCCAGTGTCTGCGACCACTTCTGAATCTTCCTGGTGTCGGTCTCAGCGGCCCCGGCACCGCCCCTGGTGATGAGAAGACCCGCGACGCTGTCGCGGTCCAGGTCGTAGTTCGGCAGCGTCGTCACCGTCGGCGCGGTGGTGTTCAGCGGCAGGATCGCGACCGAGTTACGGTCCCCGGGTCCGTCGGTCTTGAGATAGCGCGGCGCGAAAGTGTTGAACACCGCAGCAGCGGTCCAAGCGTTGGAGCCGTTGTTCGTGGTCGCCGTCATCGCC
The DNA here is from genome assembly GCA_031420675.1 of Ilumatobacteraceae bacterium. GTDB lineage: Bacteria > Actinomycetota > Acidimicrobiia > Acidimicrobiales > Ilumatobacteraceae > UBA668. The sequence goes on from JANONE010000058.1 coordinate 4,823, forward strand.
GCCGCCGCTGTCGGCAAGATGCTGGCGACTACGACCAGGCCCGCGAGCACCACTCGTGGCATGGTAAGCATGCTTTCGATTGTGTCGTACCGCAGGTGGACGCCCGCCGCGACCAGTTCGGGTTCGTCACGCGCCTCGATGTCTGGTTCCGGCGTGACCGGGCCTTTCGGGTTGTCGTCGTCCGCGAACCACGGGCAGTAGCGGTTGAGCAAACCGAAGCGGGCGAGCCACAGCATGAAAACGATCATGAGTGTCGCCAGCACCAGCTTCGGCCACTCGCCGTTTCCGGCCCATACTGTCGGCTGCCCGATCAACGGAATGACGAAACGACCGGTTGCCTTGATGTCGGTCGCAAACACCGGTGTGGAATCCGAGAGCGCGTTCGCGTCGCCCTTGGTCTCATACGAGCCATCTTCGTTGGAACGAACGATTCGGTGAGTGATCAGACTGGACCCCGCACCGTTGCGGAATGTCACGACCGTGTTGGCACCGAGTGACCAGCCCCCATCGTACGGTCGTCCAATGACGAGGTCGCCAGTGGTGATCGACGGGCGCATCGAGCCAGAGGTGATGACGACCGGCCCCATCCCTTCGGAGATCGACAGCACCGCGGTGATGCCCGCCATCACCACCAGCGATCCTAGGATCGACGCGGCGATCAGCCCGAAATAGAAGCGAAGTTGAGTTGAGAACATCTGCACCTACCTCCCTTCGAGTGGCGGGCGGTGGCACGCCACTCGATGTCAGGGCGTTTACTGAGTTCAGATGCTCTGGGCTTCCCAAGTGAACGTGGCGCTGGCGGTGAGGCCTTGCGCAGCGTTGACCGTGTTGCTCGGGAGGGCCACCGTGACCCTGTAGGTTCTGTCGCTTCCAAAGGCTGCGGCGGCGTAGCCACCCAGACCGTTGGTGAAGTTGGAGTGGGTCGTGCCGAACGCGGCCAGGGTTCCAGTGAATGACACCGGGGTAGCGTTGGGCACCCATGCTGCGCAACTGGCGAACGTGCCGCCGGAGCCGACCTCGACGGTGGCCGTCAAGTGCGTCGCCAATCCAGTGCCCGCCACCGCCCCGTACATCTTTACGTCAGCCGCGAGGCTGCCGGTGTAGTCGACCTTGATGCACTTCGTGTTGGTGTCACCAGGCTTCATGTTCGTAACGTTGAACATGACAGCGCTCGCGTCGTCATCGGTCAGAACGACCGTGCCGGCCGACCAGCTATTTCCAGTATTGCTCGTGGTGGCCGTGAACGCCGCCCGTGACGCATTGAGCGTAAACACACTCGCAACGACAACCGACACCGTCAACGCTGCCAGGCGCGCAACCACAACCTTACGCTTCTGATTTTTCTGCCACATCGAACATTCTCCCATCTGCAAATGTGTGGATACACAGCACTCCGTCCGGCGTGCACCCCTTTCTCGGCAGAACCAGAAAGAGACTTGAGAGGATTCACATCGAATCCAGAACAATGGACGGACGACTTTGTCCGTGTACGCGGGAGTGTCGGAAAGACGGTGTAATTGGGATCTGGTCTGAGAGGGTGAGCTATGGCTCGCCGGAGAGTAGGACCAATGTCCGATGCATCGAGTGTTCCGATGTTTGACCCAGAGCTCGCCCAGCAGCTCGTCGAGCGAGCCAAGGCTGAGGGGGTGAAATTGACTGGCCCTGGCGGTCTGTTGGGCGATCTGACCAAGCGGGTGTTGGAGGCCGGTCTCGAGGGTGAGATGGATGGCCATGTCGGCTACGCCAAGCACACCGTCGAGGGTCGTAACGGGGCCAACTCTCGCAACGGGACACGAACCAAGACGGTGATCACCGATGTCGGCCCGGTCGAGATCGAGGTCCCGCGGGATCGTGATGGGACGTTCGAACCGGCACTCGTGCGCAAGCATCAACGTCGTCTCGGCGGTGTTGATGACATGGTGCTGTCGCTCAGCGCCAAAGGGTTGACGACTGGTGAGATCTCGGCTCATTTGGCCGAGGTGTATGGGGCGTCGGTGTCGAAAGACACCGTGTCCCGGATCACCGACCGGGTGATCGACGAGGCCTTTTTGACCTGGCACCCCGAGGCCTTCGCCCTCGACGGCGCCAAGATGGCTGCGCGGCTGAAGGCCCGCCGCGACCAGCTGACCGAAGTCGCCGAAGTGTTCTTCGAGCACCTCAACCACGAGGTCGACATCCTCGGCTCGACGCAAGACGACAGGTTCGATGTCTGGTTCGGAGGCGACGGCTCGGTTCGGGTGGCGGTGCGGGGAAAGGATCCCGAGCCGTACTTCGATCGCACCTTCGACCCCCGCGAGACCCGCGAGCTGCGCCTGTACGCGCTCGAGGGAAAAGATGCGCTGGTGGTCCACGGCACTCCCCGCGGCAGCATCGACATCCGCTTCGTCGGCGGCGAGGGAAAGGACACCGTGTCGTCCGCTGCAGGGCAGACCAGCGCCCGCGACATCCGGGTCTACGACAGTGAAGACGGAGCCACGATCGATCCGGCGATCACCGTCCGCGACGAGCGCTCGAACCAGGCCCACCTGAACCAGTACGACCGCGCCGAGAACCACGAGCCCAACCTCCTCTCGTTCATTCCCGGCCTGCTGATCAACGCAGACGACGGTTTCTACCTCGGCGGGCTCGTCACCCTCGACGTCCACGGCTACAAGAAGAGCCCCTTCGCCGCCCGTCACACGCTCGCAGTTCACTTCGCCACCGCGACCCTTGGAGCGACGCTCGACTACCACGGGCTGTTTCCCCAGAGCGCCGACCTGCTCGACCAGCAGCTCGACATCTCGCTGAAGTCCCAGACCTACACCCGGAACTTCTTCGGCTACACCAACCAGGTGTCCGACAGCGGCGAGGCACCGACCATGAAGGGGTGCGCCAGGGGCAGGCCGAGATAGG
>JANONE010000059.1:0-17734 GCA_031420675.1 Ilumatobacteraceae bacterium
GCGATGGCGGTGATCACCGGGTGCAGGCCGGCGATCAGGGCGCCGATGCCGGACGGCATGCCCCAACTGATCGCGAGGAACACGCCACCGAGGTAGACGGCATGCATGCCGATGCCCGCTACCGCCGATGCAACGAGCTGCGGACGGGTCGGGCGATCCATGCCGGTGGCGGCGGCGATACCACCCAACACCGCAGCCGCGATGGCCAATCGGATGGACAGAAAGGTCAGTGGGCCGGCATCCTCCGTGCCGTAGCGCGCAACCACGAAACCGGTGCTCCACAACACCACGAACAACCACGGCGCGGCGGCGACCATCGGCGGGGAAGGAACGCGAGAAGGGCGGGCCGCCGCAGCGACCCGCCCTTCTCCTACCGGAGAGCCGGACTGGCTCAGGCGCCACCCTCGGTGAGGGTGACGTCGATCGGTGCGTAGTCCGCACCGTTGATGTCGATGCCCATCGTCTTCAGCAACGCGTGCGCTGCCGTGACGATGTCGTTGGTGTACGCCTCGGCGTCGGGTGCCTTGGTGAGCACCGTGCTGCCTTCGAGGTTCTTCGTCTCCTGCGAGAGAGTGGCCGTGCGCTCCCAGGCTGCCGGGTCGATGTAGCCGACGCCACCCTCGGCCGGCCAGATGAGCTTGTTCACCTCGTTCATCTGCCAGGTCTGGTGGGTGAGGCCCAGGATCGGGCTGAGATCGGTGACGATCGCAGCACAGCCCTCGACGTTGTCGCGGCAGTACGCCCAGCCCTGCAGCGACGCTGCCACGAAGCTCACGGCTGTTGCGTTGTAGGCCTCATCGGACAGGCGACTGCCGTCGGCCCAGATGGCGTCCTGCAGCATGCCGACACCCTCGTCCTCGTAGGAGATGACGTTGAAGTCCTCCGGCGTGTACAGCTCGCCGGTGTCGGGGTTGATCGCCTCGAGCACCTGTGCGTACTCGTTGTAGGTCATCGCTTCGGCAGCGTCGATGTCGCCCTCCAACAGGCCCACCATGTCGAACTGCTGTGCCACGTTTTCCACCGATGCCGGGTCGATGCCGGCCTTGGTCATCGCCGCAAACACCTCGAACTCGTTCCCGTAGCCCCAGTTGCCGATCTTCTTGCCGGCAAAATCGGCAGGACTGGTGATGCCCTTGTCCTTGAAGCTCACCTGCAGGGTCCCGGAACGCTGGAAGACATGCACAATGTCGACGATGTTGGCACCGGCTTCGCGGCTGGCGAGTGCCTTGGGTACCCACGCGATGGCGAAGTCGACGTCGCCGTTGGCGAGCACGGTCTGCGGGGTGATGTCGACGGCACCTTCGAGAATGGTGACGTCGAGGCACATCGCCTCGTAGTAACCCTGGTCGATGGCGGCGAAGTAGCCGGCGAACTGCGCCTGCGTGACCCACTGCAGTTGCAGCTTCACCGGGGTCATCTCGGCACAGTCGCCCATCGCCGTCGTGTCAACGGGCGCCGTCGTGTCGTCGGGCGCCACGCTGTCGGTGGGGGCAGTGGATTCCACCGCTGCCACCGTCGTGCCCGGCGCCTTCGTATCGGACGTGGTCTTGTCGTCGCCGCAGGCTGCGGCCACGAACGCCAGCGCCACCAGAGCGGCGATCACACCCTTGTTTCGTTGCTTCCTCATTGTTGCTCCTCCCCTTTCGGATTGATTCCTCGAGGTCTGTGCGGAAGGGTCATGAACCCTCCCGAGTGCGGGGGTCGGCGCCAGGTCTGGCAGCCGTTTCCACGATCAGTGTGACGGCGTAGAAGCCGAGGCCGAGCAGGCAGGCGCCCACGACGTAGGCCCAGCCCAGTGCGTTCTTCGAGTTGGCGATGTTGCTGGTGATACGGCTACCGAGGCCGTTCTGCGCGCCACCAAAGTACTCCGACACGTAGGCGTAGATGACCGACAGCGGCGCCGAGATGCGCAAGGCGGTGAACAGGAACGGAATCGCGTTGGGGATGCGCACCTTGCGCATGACGTCCCAACCGCTGGCGGCATAGCTGCGCATCAGTTCGGCGTGGACCGGCTCGACCTGGCGCAGGCCCTTGGCCACGTTCACCAGCACGACGAAGAACACCACAAGGGTCACCATCAGCCGACGTGGCACTTCGCTGGTGCTGGAGAACATGTTGTTGAAGACCGACACCAGCACGAACGCAGGTATCGCGTTGATCGCGATCGACATCGGTGTCACCAGCTCGTCGAGGATCTTGAACCGGCTGAGCAGGAACGACATCAGCACGCCGGCGATGGCCCCGAACAGCAGGCCGAAGGCGGCGTTGGTGCCCGACACCTGCATCGCCTCCCAGACGTTGCCCCAGTTCTCGGTGAGCTTCGCCCAGATGTCGGTGGGCGCGACGAGGAAGTACGGCTGCAGATCGAAGCCGCGCACCACGACCTGCCACAGGCCGAGAACGAGCGCGCCGAACGCCACCGGCGGCCACAGCGAGCGCACCACGGTGCCCACGCGCGCCGTCACCGGTCGTCCACCCCGAGGGCAAGTGCCCCGGCGTTAACACCGAACTCGGCACCGCGCAGCGCCTCGCGTACTTCCGTGATCTTGCCGAAGAAGCCGCTCGATTCGCGTATGCCGTCGTCGCGCTCGGCGCCCAGCGGCACGTCGATGATGCCGGTGATGCGGCCGGGTCGCGGCGACATCACCACCACGCGGGTGGAGAGGTAGACGGCCTCGGGGATCGAGTGAGTGACGAAGATGACCGTGGTCTCGGTCTCGGCGCAGATGCGCAGCAGTTCGGCCTGCATGTGCTCGCGGGTCATCTCGTCGAGGGCACCGAACGGCTCGTCCATCAGCAGCAACGGCGGGTGCGCGGCCAGCGCGCGGGCGATGGCGATGCGTTGCTGCATGCCCCCGCTGAGCTGCCACGGCATGTGATCTGCGAACTCGGGCAGCTTGACCAGTTCCAGCATCTCGAGCGCGCGAGCGCGGCGCCGGGCACGGTCCCACCCCTTCAGCTCCAGCGGCAGCTCGATGTTCTTGGCCACCGTGCGCCACTCGAACAGCCCGGCCTGCTGGAACGCCATGCCGTAGTCCTGCTCGATGCGAGCTTGCTCGGCGGGCTTGCCGTTCACCGTCACCGCACCAGCGGTCGGCACGGTGAGGTTGGCGATCAGCCGCAAGAGGGTGCTCTTGCCGCAGCCCGATGGGCCGATCAGGGAGACGAACTCACCCTGTTCAATGGCGAGGTCGATGCCGATCAGAGCTTCCACGTGGTCGGCCTTGCCGGCGTTGAAGATCTTGTCGACACCGACCACTTCCACTGCGCATCTCATGGCTGCGCCTCCTTGGGACGATTTCTCATGAAGACGGCATCGGCGCCGGCCACCAGCGCGGCCATGCTCAGCCCGACGAAGGCGGCGCCGATGATGGCGGTGTACACGATGGCAGGGTCGCTGGTGGTGGCCCGCCCGAACTCGATGACCAAGCGGCCGATGCCGCCGCGCAGCCCGGTGGAGATCTCCGAGACCACCACACCGATCACGGCGCCGGCCGCACCCAACTTCATGCCGGGCACGATGTAGGGCACCGCCGCCGGGAACCGCAACTTGAACAACGTGCGATGCCATGGTGCGGCAAAGCTGTCCATCAGCTCCAGCGCAGCGGGGTTGGGTGATTGCAAGCCGCGCAGGGTGTTGACGGCGATTGGGAAGAACGTGAGGAACGCGCCCAGCACGGCGGCCGACATCCAGCGCGGCCACTGCCAGCCGAACAGTTCGAGCTTGCCTCCCCAACTGGCGACCAGCGGCGCGAGCGCGATCAGCGGGACGGTCTGCGAGATGACCAGGTAGGGCAGCACGGCGCGCTCGGCGAACCGAAAGCGGGTCATCACCACGGCCAAGAGCATGCCCGCCGCCAAGCCCATGCCGAAGCCGGCGAGCACCAGCCGCAAGGAGAACCAGACGCCCTTCAACACCACCGACAACACCGTCTCGTCGGTGGAGCGGCTGATGGGCTCACCGAATCGGCTGAGCATGTCGCTGATGTGTGGCATCACGCGATCCTTGGCGCGCGGCAGGATCTTCCACCCGAGCACCTCGCCGCCGTCCTGCGGGCCGAACTTCTTGTACAGCTCCCAGCCACCGGCCACCAGCGCCAGTGCCACCCAGAACATCAGCGCCCGGCGCACGCGGGCCAACCACAACCGTGGCGAAGGTGCGCTGGTCGGGACGGTCTCGGTGCTCATGACGAACAGCGCGACCATACGCCGTTACAGCCATGTGCCCCGTGGCTCACGTCTTTGCCCGCACGTGCTCGGCGACGGCCGGAATGATCTTCTCGCCATAGGCCTGCAAGGTGTGGTCCTTGTCGTCGTGTTGCAGATAGACGGCGAACTGGTCGACACCGAGATCTTTCAGCTGGCGCATCCGCTCAATGTGGGCCTCCACGGGGCCGACGATGCAGAAGCGGTCGACGATCTCGTCGGGCACGAACTGGGTGTGGATGTTGCCGGCTTGCCCGTGCTCGTTGTAGTCGTACCCCTGACGGTTCTTGATGTAGTCGGTGAGCGCCTTCGGCACCGGTGCATCGTCGCCATAGCGGGCGACGATGTCGGCAACGTGGTTGCCCACCATGCCACCGAACCAGCGCACCTGTTCGCGGCCGTAGGCCAGGCCGGCTTGCGTACCGTCGGTGACGTAGGCAGGTGCCGCCACGCAGATCGTGATGTCGTCGGGGTTGCGGCCGACGGCGGTGGCGGCGCTGCGAACGGCCCTGATGGTCCACTCGGCGATGGACAGATCGGCGAGTTGCAGGATGAACCCGTCGCCCACTTCGCCGGTGAGCGCGAGTGCCTTGGGCCCGTAGGCGGACACCCACATCTCCAGCCGGCTGCTTCCCGCCCACGGCAGGCGCAGCTCGCTGCCCTTGTAGTCCACCGCCCGGCCGTTGGCCATCTCACGAATGACGTGGATGCTCTCGCGCAACGTGGCCAAGGTGGTGGGCGCCCCGTTGATGACGCGTACCGCCGAATCGCCACGCCCGATGCCGCACACCGTTCGGTTGCCGAACATCTCGTTGAGCGTCGCGTACACGCTGGCCGTGACCGTCCAGTCGCGAGTGGCCGGGTTGGTGACCATCGGCCCGACGATCACGTTGCGGGTCTCGGCCAGGATCTGGCTGTGGATGACGTACGGCTCCTGCCACAGGATGTGGCTGTCGAACGTCCACACGTACCCGAACCCGTACGACTCAGCCCGCTTCGCCAAGTCGACAACCCGACGTGACGGCGGTGTTGTCTGCAGCACCACTCCAAAGTCCATCGCTAGCCCCTCCCCCAATTGTTGGTCATTTCACTTGCCCCGGCGCTCGCCTGCTAACGGTTTTGGGGGAACCCCAGGTCGACCGTGCTGGTGCGCGGGTCGGGCCAGCGCTTGGTGACCACCTTGCTGCGTGTGTAGAAGTTCACGCCTTCCGGCCCGTACATGTGGGTGTCGCCGAACAGGCTCGCCTTCCACCCGCCGAAGCTGTAGTAGCTGACCGGCACCGGGATGGGCACGTTAACGCCCACCATGCCCACCTGCACCTCGAACTCGAACTGGCGGGCGGCGCCGCCATCACGAGTGAAGATCGCGGTGCCGTTGCCGAACTGGTTGGCGTTGATGAGGGCCAGCCCGTCGTCGTAGCCGTGCACACGGGTGACGGTGAGCACGGGCCCGAAGATCTCGTCTTCGTAGCACTTCATGCCCGGCTTGACGTGGTCGATCAGGCTGGGGTTCAGGAAGAAGCCGTCAGCGGGCACGTTGCCGCGGCCGTCCACCACCAACGTCGCGCCTTCGCCTTCGGCCCCGTCCACGTAGCCCTTCACCTTGTCGCGGTGTTCGCCGGTGATGAGCGGGCCCATCTCGTTGCCGTCCTCGCTGGCGGGGCCCACCTTGATCGCCGGGATGCGGTCCTTGATCTTGGCGACCAGCGCGTCGGCGATGGCTTCGCTGGCCAGCACGACGGAGATGGCCATGCAGCGCTCGCCGGCGGAACCGTAGGCCGCGCTGACGGCGGCGTCGGCGGCCATGTCGAGATCGGCGTCGGCGAGCACCAGCATGTGGTTCTTGGCGCCGCCGAGAGCCTGCACGCGCTTGCCGTTCTTGGTGCCGGTCTCGTAGATGTAGCGGGCGATCGGGGTGCTGCCGACGAAGCTGATGGCCTGGACATCGGGGTGCTCGAGCAGACGATCAACTGCCACCTTGTCGCCGTTGACGACGTTGAAGCAACCATCGGGAAGGCCCGCCTGCTTCAGCAGTTCCGCGATGAGCATGCTCGCCGAAGGATCCTTCTCGCTGGGCTTGAGCACGAACGTGTTGCCGCACGCGAGCGCGTTGGCGAACATCCACATCGGGACCATCGCCGGGAAGTTGAAGGGTGTGATGCCGGCCACGACACCCAGCGGCTGCTTGATGTTGTACACGTCGACACCAGTGGAGGCCTGCTCGCTGTAGCCGCCCTTCAACAGGTTTGGGATGCCACACGCGAACTCGATGTTCTCCAACCCACGCGCCACCTCGCCGAGCGCGTCGCCCAGCACCTTGCCGTGCTCCTTGGTGAGCAGCGTCGCGATCTCCTTGCGGTTCGCGTCGACCAGCTCGCGCATGCGGAACATGACCTCCGCCCGCCGCGAAAGGTTCGTGGCCCTCCAGGCCGGAAACGCGGCCTTCGCCACGGCAACGGCGTGATCGACATCCTCGGCATCAGCCAGATCCACCGCCGCCTGCTGCTGCCCCGTCGCCGGATCGAACACCACGCCCGACCGCCCCGAGTTCCCTTCGAAAACCTTCCCATCAATCCAATGAGATATGCGATTCATGTGCCGATTCCTTTCATAGCTACCCACCTAAAGACAAGGCCGAAACCGCCTGCCGATTGAGTGGAGTCAGACAAGATATTGGGAGAGCCCCCGCCGGATGTACTGACCATGACCCTTGCGACCCTTGAACGTGTCGTCCTCCATCACCACAGAACCCCGCGAGAGCACGGTGTCGACCTTGCCGTCGATCACCCAACCCTCCCAGGCGGAGTGATCCATGTTCATGTGGTGCTTGTCGTTGATGCCGATCTTGGTCTTCGAGTTGGGGTCCCACACCACGACGTCGGCATCGGCGCCGGGTGCGATGACACCCTTCTTCGGGTACATGCCGAACATGCGGGCCGGGGTGGTGCAGCAGGTCTCCACCCAACGCTCCAGCGACAACTCGCCGGCGACCACGCCCTGGTAGAGCAGTTCCATGCGGTGCTCGACGCCGCCGATGCCGTTGGGGATCTTGGAGAAGTTGCCCAGGCCGAGCTCCTTCTGGTCCTTCATGCAGAACGGGCAGTGATCGGTGGACACGATGGCCAACTCGTTCATGCGCAAGCCCTTCCACAGGTCGCCCTGGTGGCCGTGGCCCATCTGGCCGATGTAGTCGGGGTCGTGATCCTTGGAGCGCACGGGAGTGCTGCACACCCACTTGGCGCCCTCGAAGCCGGGCTTGCCCAGCGTCTCCTCCAGCGTCAACCACAGGTACTGCGGGCAGGTCTCGGCGAACACGTTGCGGCCGTGGTGGCGGGCGGCGGCGATTTCGTTGAGCGCGTCGCCGGCGCTCATGTGCACCACGTACAGCGGCACGTTGCCGGCGACGTGGCTGAGCACGATGGCGCGATGGGTGGCCTCTGCCTCCAGCGGCGAGGGGCGGGTGTAGCTGTGGTACTTCGGGTCGGTCTCGCCGCGGGCGAGCGCCTGCTGCACGAGCACGTCGATGGCGATGCCGTTCTCGGCGTGCATCAAGATCATCGCCCCGCATTCGGCGGCGGTCTGCATGGCCTTCAGGATCTGACCATCGTCGCTGTAGAACACACCCGGGTAGGCCATGAACAGCTTGAAGCTGCTGATGCCCTCGTGCTCGGTGAGGTACTTCATCGCCTTCAGCGATTCGTCGTCGACGCCACCGATGATCTGGTGGAACGAGTAGTCGATGCTGCAGTTGCCGTCGGCCTTGCGGTGCCATTCGGCCAGCCCGTCGAACACGTTCTCGCCGTAACGCTGCACGGCCATGTCGACGATGGTGGTGGTGCCACCCCATGCCGCGGCGTTGCTGCCGGTCTCGAAGGTGTCGCTGGCGAAGGTGCCGCCGAACGGAAGCTCCATGTGGGTGTGCACGTCGATGCCACCGGGAATCACGTACTTGCCGGCCGCGTCGATGACTCGGCCGACGCCCTCCTCGGTGAAGTAGCCGGGAGCACCCAGCGCACGAATCGTCTCGCCGTCGATCAGCACGTCCTGGGCGATGACGCCCGTGGTGCTGATGACCTTGCCGTTCTTGATGAGAGTGGTTGACATGTCACGTGCCTCCTCGTCGGTCGCGTTTCACCGGTGGGTCAGATCTTCGTACGCTTCTGGGCGACGATCACGATAGAACGCCCACCGATCGCGCACCTGCTTGATCTTGTCGAGGTCGAGGTCGCGCACGATCAGCTCCGGTTTGTGCGGGTCGGCCACCTCGCCGACAAACTGGCCCTCGGGGTCGACGAAGTAGCTCTGGCCGTAGAAGTCGTTGTCGCCCAGCGGCTCGATGCCGACACGGTTGATCGCGCCCACGTAGTACATGTTGGCGACGGCGGCCGCTGGCTGCTCAAGCTTCCACAGGTACTGCGAGAGGCCACGACTGGTCGCCGACGGATTGAACACGATCTCGGCGCCGTTGAGGCCGAGAGCACGCCAGCCTTCGGGGAAGTGGCGGTCGTAACAGATGTACACGCCCACCTTGCCGACGGCAGTCTCGAAGATGGGGTAGCCGCCATCACCGGGAGCGAAGTAGAACTTCTCCCAGAAGCCCTTGGTCTGGGGGATGTGCTGCTTGCGGAACTTGCCCAGGTAGCTGCCATCGGCATCCACCACCGCGGCAGTGTTGTAGTACAAGCCAGGTCGAACGACCTCGTACATCGGCAGCACCAGCACCATGCCGGCTTCCTTGGCGATGCTCTGGAAACGCTGCGTGGTGGGGCCATCGGGGATCTGCTCGGTGTACTCGTAGTACTCCGTGTCCTGCACCTGGCAGAAGTACGGGCCGTAGAACAGCTCCTGGAAGCACATCACCTGCGCACCCTGGGCCTTCGCCTGGTGCACGGCCTGCTCGTGCTTGTCCAGCATGGCGTCCTTGGTGCCGGGCCAATCCGTCTGCAGCAGGGCTGCCTTCACGATGTTTGCCATGACCGGACTCTAATGACACACACCAACCCGCACAATACTTGTATTGTTACCGGACAATGAGCCAGCCTTACGAGTCGTCGTACGAGTTGTCGTTCGAGTTGTCGTTCGGGAGCGGGCCCGTTGTCGACGTCACCGACCGCAGCGCGCGCGGAATCGCGGCGGCTGTGGGTCGGCTGATCTCCTCCGGTGAACTGGCGGTGGGCACCCGGCTGCCAACGGTACGCGAGCTGTCCAAGCAGCTCGGGGTGTCCCCCACCACCGTCAGCGAGGCATGGCAAACACTCGCCGCCGTCGGCGCGATCGATGCCCGCGGTCGGCAGGGCACGTTCGTCCGTCAGCCGACAGGGCCGTCCACACCCCGGCGCTACCGACGCGTGACGGAAGGCCCCGGCCGCTTCCCGCTCGACCTGAGCACGGGCACTCCCGACCCCGCGCTGCTGCCCGACCTCGGGCCGGTGATCGCCCGCGTCAGCCGCCAGTCGCTGACCAGCAGCTACCTCGACCATCCGGTCTTGCCCGAGCTTGCCGAACGCGTGCGCGCCGACTGGCCGTTCGTGCCCGAGGAGCTCACCGTCGTCGATGGGGCGATGGACGCGCTCGACCGAGTCGCCGGCGTGATCGTGCGCTTGGGAGATCGCGTGGTGGTCGAGCATCCGACGTTCCCTCCCCTGCTCGATCTGCTCGAACTGTTGGGCGCCGAAGTGATCGGTGTCGACCTCGACCACGAGGGAATGCGAACCGACGCGTTGGCGGCGGCACTCGCGGCCGGCGCCACCGCGGTCTTCCTGCAGCCGCGCGCACACAACCCCACCGGCATCACCCTCACCGCACGTCGCGCCGCCGAACTCGCAGGCGTACTCGCATCGAGCAAGGCGATCCTGGTGGAAGACGATCACTCCGGCGACATCGCCAGCGGCGCGCTCGTCAGCCTGGGCACGTGGCTGCCGCAGCGCACCGTCCACATCCGCAGCTATTCGAAGAGTCACGGCCCCGACCTTCGGCTGGCGGCGGTGGGTGGCGCCGGCGACGTGGTCAGTGCGGTCGCCAACCGCCGCCTTCTCGGACCGGGTTGGAGCAGCCGCATCCTGCAGGCGGTGCTGTTGGAGATGCTCGATCACCAACCCACCATCGACGCTGTTGCGTCAGCACGTGTGGAGTATGCGGCTCGGCGTGGCGCCGTCACGTCGGTGCTCGCCGAGGCCGGCGTCGGATTCACCGGCACCGATGGCATCAACCTGTGGATGCAGGTGGCCGACGAACGCTCGGCACTCCTCACGCTGGCGGCGCAGGGCATCGGCGCTGCGCCCGGCGAGCCGTTCATGGTGCGCGCCGATACGCCATCGCTGCGAGTCACCGTCGGCAACGTCGACCGCGACATCCAGGTGTCTGCCCTCCGCCTCGCCGAAGCAGCCGGCAACCAACCCAGCCGCAGTGGCCAGCGCTGACCCCGGCCCGCCGCGTGTGCAGTCAGTAGCCGCCGATCTTGCTGTGGTCCCAGCTGACGACGCGTTCGATCTCCAGTTCGACGACGAACCGCTTGCGGGCCTGCGCCTCGATGAACGGCAGCACGGCTTCGGCCGCCGCCTCCGGCCCGTTGTACCGCACGGCAACCGCTTTGCCCATGTCCAGGATCTGTTCGAAGTCCTCGACGATGCGACCGCTGCCGACCAACTCGACACCCTTCAACTCGCTGTAGCTCTCACCGCTCTCGATCAGCCCGGTCATTCTCGGATCGCGCCGCAGGTTGACGATCTTCTGGCTCTTGGCGAACGTCCAGAACTGGATCTTGCCGTTGACGAGGACGTACCACATCGCGACCAGGTGCGGGTGGCCGGTGGGGCCGATCGTGGCGACGTTCAGGATGCGCTGCGTCTCCAGGAACACCTGCACTTCTTCATCTGTCATCGTGATCTGCGAGCGACGGTTGGCCATGGCTACGCACCGTACCCGGGCCGGTCAACCGAGCGTGGGGCGAAGCAGTTCGTGGGCCAACGGGCATTCTGGTGTGAGCGCTACTTCGTCGATCACGGCGACGCCCTCCTTCGTCGCAACGTGCGAGCAGAGCGCCAGTGGCACGACATCGGCGTCGGCCTCCCACGGCACGCGCACGTCGGCCACTCGTTCGACCAGCGAGACGAAGCCGGCCTCGGGCAAGCATCGCCCCACACCCACGACTGCCCACACAGGCACCTCGCTGCAGTAGGCCACCGAGGCTGCGGCCCGGCTACCGCGAGCGGCGAGCACTTCGCCGGGCGAGGCGGCGAGTGCCTCGATCAACACGATGTCCGCGGCCAACACGGCGGCCGCGATGCCACCCGGCGCGACCACTTCCGCGTCGACCTCTGCACGGTCGAGTCGGCGCACGAACGACGAGCCCTGACCGTCGGCGTCGATCGCCAACACGCGGATGTCGCCACGACGCAGGACCGCTTCGCCGGCAAGATCCGGCCACCCGACGACGCACACCGTGGAGTCGCCGGGCAGCGCCGCCATCAGCCCCTCGGGCGTGAGGTCGGCGTCGATCTCCTCGGCCAATCGCCGCCCGGTGGCGAACGGGTCGGGCGAGGTCAGCATGTGCGCGCAGAGCCACCACAGCGGGCCCGCCGTCGGGTGACGTTCCACGATGCGGCGGCACGCCACGACCAAACCTGCCGGATCGACACCCAGACCCCGCAGGGCTGAGGCCGTCTCGCTCACGATCACCCGCGGATCACCGCCACTGGAGCGGGCCAGGTGGCGCAGGCGCTCGATCGGATGCACGCCAGCGACCCTACCGGCGAGCGCCCCCGCTGTCCCGCCCGGCGCCGGGATGCGCTCCTCGTCAGGCGAACGGCACTCGTCAGGCGAGGTGGGGTGTCGAGGAGGGTCTGCGCTACGGTTGGCGGTCGTGGCCGGCAACGTTGCTCTCGACATCAAACTCACCACGATCGGCGGCGAGTCACGCCCGTTGGAGGAGTGGGTAACCACCTTCCACCTGGCCAGCGTGGTGCTCGATCCGTACACCAACGAGAGCTCGTGGGTGTTGCAGTCGGCCGTTCGAATCCTCGAGGCTTTTCGTGGTGCCGACGTGCGCGTGAACCTGGTGCTGACGTGCTCGGCCGACGAAGCCGCGCGCTTCCTCGGGCCGCTCGCCGCCAAGTTCCTCGTCTTCTGCGACCCCGACCGCACCTTCGTACGTGGCCTCGGCGTCAAGACGCTGCCGGCCTTCGTCTTCGTTCGCGGTGACGGCAGCGTGCAGGCCGCGGCGCAGGGCTGGGTCCCGGGCGACTGGCGTCATGTCGCCAAGGTGATCGCCGACAACACGTCGTGGATCCCGCCGGCGATTCCGGTGGCCGGCGACCCGTCGCCGTTCCACGGCACTCCCGCCCTGGGCTGAGCCTTGTCCTTCGAACGACCAGAGTCCTTCGAACGACCAGAGTCCTTCGAACCACCCGACCTGCCGGTCCTCGAAGCACTTCCAGCGCTGGCCACCGCCTTGCGCGAGCACGGCTCGGCGGTGCTCGTTGCGCCGCCCGGCGCCGGCAAGACCACGCTGGCACCGCTGGTGCTGCTGAGCGAGCCATGGCTCGCCGGTCAGCGAATCGTGATGCTGGAGCCGCGTCGCCTCGCGACACGAGCAGCGGCGCAGAGAATGGCGTCACTGCTCGGCGAGCGCGTCGGTGACACGGTCGGTTACCAGACCCGCGACGAGCGCCACATCGGGCCCGCGACGCGCGTCGAGGTGGTCACGGAAGGCGTGCTCACCCGGCGCCTGCAGCACGACCCCACCCTGGACGGCTACGGGTTGGTGATCTTCGACGAGGTGCACGAGCGCAACCTGCCGACCGACCTCGGGCTGGCGCTGCTGCTGGACGCGCGAGCCACGCTGCGCCCCGATCTGCGGGTACTCGCGATGTCGGCCACCCCCGACACGAAGGGCCTGCTGAAGGTGCTCGGCGCCGACACGCCCGTGGCGAGCAGTGACGGACGCATGCACCCGGTGGACATCGTGTGGGCGCCGATGGGCAAACAGGATCGCGTGCAGGAGGCAACCGCCGCGTTGGTGCAACGGGCTTTGCGGGAGCAGCCCGGCGACGTGTTGGTGTTCCTGCCCGGCATCGGCGAGATCCGGCGCGTGCAGCAACTGTTGGAAGGCTCGGTGCCGGACGGCGTCGATGTCTACCCGCTCGCGGGCGCGCTCTCGCTGAGCGAGCAGGACCTGGCCTTGTCACCCTCACCTGCGGGCCGGCGCCGCGTCGTGTTGTCCACCGACATCGCCGAGTCGTCGCTCACGGTCGATGGCGTGCGGGTGGTGGTCGACGCCGGCCTTGCCCGCGTGCCCCGTTTCGACCAACGCACCGGCATGAGCCGACTGACGACGGTCAGCACCAGCCGAGCGTCCGCCGAACAACGAGCAGGGCGTGCCGGCCGTACGGGGCCCGGCGCCGCGTACCGGTTGTGGAGCAAGCTCGAGCACGGCACACGGCGCGCCCACCTGGAGCCGGAGATCACACAGGTCGACCTCGCCGGGCTTGCCCTCGAGTTGGCTGCGTGGGGCACGCCGGTGGAGGAGCTGCGGTGGGCCGATGCGCCACCGGCGCGCACGATGCAACAAGCAGCAGAGTTGCTGCACCGGCTCGACGCGCTTGGCGATAACGGCCGCCTCACCGACCGGGGCCGTCGCATGCTGGCGCTGCCGTTGCACCCACGCCTGGCGCGCATGGTGGCGGGCGCCGGGGCCGCGGACGGTTCGTTGGCGTGCGTGGTCGCCGCCCTTCTCGACGAGCGCGACGTGTTGCGCGGCCGCCCCGACGAGTTGCCGGCGGACCTCGCGTTGCGGGTCGGCGTCGTCTGCGGTCAGTACCACGACAGAGCGGATTCACGCGATGTCCGGCGAGTGCGCGACCGCGCCGCCGACGTCGCACGCCGTGCGCAGATCCGGTTCGACCTCGACGATGTTCGCCCCGAACGAAGTGGCGTGGTGCTAGCACTCGCCTACCCGGATCGGGTCGCGGTGCGTCGCAATCAACCCGGTCAGTTCCAGCTGCGCACCGGATCCTCGGCGTGGACGCCGCCCACCGATCCACTCGCCAACGAACGGTTCGTGGTCGCCGCCGATCTCGACGGCAAACGGGACAACGCGCGCATTCGCATCGGCGCCGCGCTCGACGTGCAGGATGTCATCACATCCCTCGCCGATCAGATCGAACGACGCGAGATGCTGGTGTGGGACAAGCAGCGCGACGACCTCGTGTTGCGCGTCGAAACGCGTCTCGGTGGCATGTTGCTCGACGAACAGGTCCGCTCGGCCCCGCCCGGGGAGAACACCGTCGCCACCCTGCTCGAACGGGTGCGCATCACCCGCTTGGCCGCGTTGCGGTGGAGCGAACGGGCGACGCTCTTGCGGGCACGGGTCGCCTTTCTGCGACTTCACCTCGGTGACGGCGACTGGCCTGATTGGAGCGACACCGCCCTGCTCGCCACGCTCGACGACTGGCTCGCGCGGTACCTCGTGGGTGCCACCGGCGCAGCCGACCTCGCCCGGCTCGACACGGAGTTGCTGTTGTCGTCGCAGCTCGGTTGGGACGGCTCGACCCGCCTCGCCGAGCTCGCACCGTCGCACCTCGAGACACCCACGGGCCGCGCAACCGTCATCGACTACTCGCGCGCCGTGCCGACGGCATCCGTGCGCGTGCAAGACCTGTTCGGAGTGCGCCAACACCCGACGGTGGCCGGCGGTGTGCCCGTCTCGCTCGAGCTCCTGTCCCCCGCCGACCGCCCGATCCAGATCACGAGCGACCTGCCCGGCTTCTGGGCCGGCAGCTGGGCAGCGGTGCGCAAGGACATGGCCGGCCGCTACCCCAAGCACCAGTGGCCCATCGACCCCGCCAACGCCACCCCCAAACGCCTCAAATAGCGTTCATGTCGCGCCCTTGATCACGTGGGACGGTGGTCGAACCGCGACAGGGACCGAAACTGGGGCGATCTTGCCGATCGGTCGAACTCGCTGTGTCCAGTCATGGTGTGAGGAACGACATGCCACTGATCGAGTTCGCCGCCAGCCAGCAGCATCTGATCACGCACAGCGACGTGGGCCGGCTTGGCGTGATGCCCCACGTGTGGCGGCGTTGGGAGGACGAGGGGCGCTGGATCCAACTGACCCCGACTCACTTTCGCCACGCGGCAACGCCACTCACGTTTCGGATGCAGGTGGCCGCGGGCACCGCCTGGATCGGGCGGCGGGGCGCGCTCTTCGGGGAAAGTGCGCTCGCCTGGCTGGGCCTCCTCGCCGACCAACCGGCACGCGTCGAGTTCCTGGTGCCGCGCAGTCGCCGATCGATCCCGAACTGGCTGACGCTGCACACCACGACTCGATGGGACAACGGCGACGTGATCAGTCACGAGGGCGTGCGCACCTGCACGGCCACTCGTGCGATCATCGACTTCGCGACCCAACGGCCATCAGCCGGCGAACTGGAGGCCGTCATCGATCGCGCGATCGCTCTGCGGATGACCGCTCTCCCGAAGTTGCGCCGTCGGCTGTCGGATCTCTCGGGACGAGGTCGTCCAGGATCGACCCTCCTTCGCGAACTGCTGCTCGACTCGGGCGGCGAGTCGTACCTCGAACGTCGTTTCCTCCGTCTTGTCCGCTCCGCACACATTCCGCGACCAGAGTGCCAAGTGATCTTCAGGCGTGGCACCGATCGGGTCGCCCGCGTCGACTTCCACTTCCCGCGACACCATCTCGTCGTAGAGGTTTCGGGCCGGCTCGGTCATGTCTCGGACCGAGATCGACAACGCGACGCCCGCCGCCGAAATGCCCTCCAGCAACTCGGCGAGACCGTTCTGGAGTTCACCACCGCCGATGTCATCGACGCTCCCGACTACGTCCTGCGCACCCTTCGCGCCTCCCTCCCTGTCGCGCCGTGACCATCGATCCACGTGATCAGGGACGCGACATGGACGCCGACAAGTCGGAGCCACTTTCCGACCCGAGCACAGGCGGGCGTAGCCTGACGCCATGGCTGCTCCCCCCGAGTTCGTGTTCACCGAGCTGTTGCCGCTGGGCCACGACGACACGAACTATCGCCTCGTCAGCACCGACCACGTCCGCACGGTGGAGACTCCGCTGGGCGCGTTCCTGCAGGTCGACCCGGAGGCGCTCACGCTCATCACGCAGGAGGCCATGCGCGACATCGCGCACTTCCTGCGCCCCGGCCACCTGCAGCAGTTGCGCAACATCCTCGACGACCCCGAGGCCAGCGACAACGACCGCTTCGTCGCGCTCGATCTGCTGAAGAACTCGGCCATCGCCGCCGGCGGCGTGCTGCCGATGTGCCAGGACACGGGCACCGCGATCGTGAAGGCGAAGAAGGGTCAGAACGTCCACACCGGTGGTGCGGGCGGGCACGGTGGCGACGAGGAGGCCATCACCCGCGGCGTGTTCAACACGTACCAGACCAGCAACCTGCGCTACAGCCAGATGGCGCCACTGAACATGTACGACGAAGTGAACACCGGCAACAACCTGCCCGCTGAGATCAAGATCAGCGCGACCGACGGCGACACCTACAAGTTCCTGTTCATGGCCAAGGGTGGTGGCAGCGCCAACAAGAGCTACCTCTTCCAGGAGACCAAGGCGTTGCTCAACGAGCAGGCCCTCCTGCCGTGGCTGTTCGAGAAGATGAAGACACTGGGCACCGCCGCCTGCCCGCCGTACCACCTGGCCGTGGTGATCGGTGGCACCAGCGCCGAGAGCGCCGTGGAGACCGCCAAGTTGGCCAGCGCTCACTACCTCGACAGCCTGCCGACCGAGGGCAGCTCGCTGGGCCACGCCTTCCGCGACATCGAGTTGGAAGCCAAGGTGCTGACGCTCAGCCAGCAGACCGGCATCGGCGCCCAGTTCGGTGGCAAGTACTTCTGCCACGACGTGCGCATCGTCCGCCTGCCGCGCCACGGCGCGAGCTGTCCGGTGGGCATGGCCGTGTCGTGCAGCGCCGACCGGCAGATGCTGGGCAAGATCACCAAGGACGGCATCTTCCTCGAGCAGTTGGAGACCGACCCCGCACGCTTCCTTCCAGAGGTCACGCATGCCGATCTCGCCGACGCCCAGGTCGTGCACATCGACCTCAACCGGCCGATGATCGACATCCGTGCCGAACTGAGCAAGTACCCGGTGAAGACGCGTGTGATGCTGACCGGCCCGATGGTGGTGGCCCGCGACATCGCCCACGCCAAGATCAAGGAGCGCCTCGACGCTGGCGAGGCGATGCCCGAATACCTGTGCCGACACCCCGTCTACTACGCCGGGCCTGCCAAGACGCCCGCAGGGTACGCCTCAGGTTCGTTCGGGCCCACCACGGCCGGTCGCATGGACTCCTACGTCGAGGAGCTCCAGGCCGCCGGTGGGTCACTCGTGATGCTTGCCAAGGGCAACCGCAGCCGCCAGGTCACCGACGCCTGCGCCACCCACGGCGGGTTCTACCTGGGCTCGATCGGCGGGCCCGGGGCCCGACTCGCTCAGGACTGCATCAAGAAGGTGGAGGTTCTGGAGTACGAGGAGCTCGGCATGGAG
>JANONE010000060.1:0-5248 GCA_031420675.1 Ilumatobacteraceae bacterium
CCACGGCCCCAGACGGCACGCTGGTTGACCTGGACCGCGTACAGGACGAGATGCTGCGCTACCTCGCTGGCGAGGACACACAGGACGCAACCGCCGACGCGTTGACACGGGCTGCTGGGTCGGGGGCGGGCGGCGCACGGCCTAAGATCACCGCGGCTTACACGCCCGACGGCGAACTGGTGGCCGACAGCGGAGTCGTACCGGCAGGTTCCACCCCGTGGCTGGTGAAGTTCCACAGCACCGACGACAGCGAGTATCTGTCGGCCATCGAAGCCACCTACCTGCAGATGGCAGCTGCTGCAGGCGTCACCACATGCGAGCATCAACTACTGGCCGGGTCGTCGGGTACCCAGTACCTTGCGGTGCGTCGGTTCGATCGGATCGCAGTACCCGGCGGACAGCCTCACCGGGTCCACATGGCCACCGCAGCCGGTCTCCTGGAGGCCTACCCCGAATACAGCCAGCACCTCGGCTACGACGACGTCATACGTCTGACGCGACAGGTGACAGGTGACGTGCGCGACGTCGAGGAGCTCGTGCGTCGTGCCGTGTTCAACGTCGTCGCGCACAACCGCGACGACCACGCTCGCAACATCGCATACCTGTGGTCGCCATCGGGCGGATGGCGGCTCGCCCCGGCCTACGACCTGACGCACTCGATGGGACCGCGACCCGCCCACCTCGGTTCTGATCCGGGCGAGCACTATCTCGACGTATCAGGGAAAGGCAAGGACATCACCCGTCAGGACCTGGTCGGGCTCACCAAAGCGGCCGGGCTCAAGCGGGTCTCAGTCGAGGAGATGATCGACAGCGCGTTGGCAGCAGTGGCTCAGTGGCCCGAGTTGTCCGTCTCCAACGGGGTCGACCCCGAAGTCGCCGAGCAGGTTGCGAAGCGGCTGCCCGCCCTTGCGGGTTAGCTTCGAACTGGTTCTGTGGTGCGGCCACGTTGTCGACGGTGACCGCCCGCGCCGCAACCGACGTCCGCTGTCCCGACGAATGACGTCCGTGGCTCCGTGTCACCCGCGGTGGCGCGGTGAGCGTCTGTCAGTGCATGACTGCTGTGATCGAGATCGAGGGCCTGCGCAAGGAGTACCGACGGCGAGGACGCACCGGGAAGGTCGCAGTCCAGGGACTGGACCTGTCGGTGCCCGAGGGCGGCGTGTTCGGCTTCCTCGGCCCTAACGGCTCTGGCAAGACCACCACCATCCGCTGCCTGCTCGGACTCGTGCGCGCGTCCGCGGGCACCATGTCGGTGTTGGGCCGACGATCGCCGGGCGATCTACGGGCAACGATGCCGAGCATCGGTGCCATCGTCGAGACACCGGCACTGTTTCCCACGATGACCGGCCGCGAAAATCTCGAGTTGCTGGGGGCGATGAACGGCATCGGACCTCTACGCGTCGCGCTGAGCCTCGAATCGGTCGGACTCGCGTATCGGGCCGACGACAAGGTCAACAAGTACTCACTCGGCATGCGCCAGCGTCTGGGGCTCGCGGCGGCCCTGTTGAAGGATCCGGAACTGCTAGTGCTCGACGAGCCGGTAAACGGGCTCGACCCCGCCGGCATCAGGGAGATCCGCCAGTTGCTGCAACGGCTCGGTGCCGAGGGCCGCACCGTGTTCTTGTCGAGCCACTTGCTCGCCGAGGTCGAGCAGACCTGTGACAGCGTTGCCATCATCGACGACGGCCGGCTGGTGTTGTCGGGCCGGGTCGACGAGGTCCTCGCCGCCGCCTCCAAGCCCTCGGTCCTCGTCGGACTCGACGACACCGACGCCGGATTCCTGGTGTTGGCGCAGGCGGGCCTAAACGTCGAGCGAGACGGTGCGCTTCTCCGCATCCGCATCCAGCCGTCGGATGCGTCGCATGTCACCAAGTTGCTCGCCGACGCCGGCCTCTACGTGAACGAGCTCCGTCCCGATGCGGTGTCGCTGGAGGACCTGTTCCTCAGCATCACCGGCCGCGACGCCACCGAGGAGGTCGCAGCATGAACAGCTTCGGACGACTGCTGCGGGTGGAGATGCGCCGTGCGATGCACCGCAGGTTCGTGCGCTGGATGATCGTACTCGCGCTGGCTTTCTGCGCGCTGACCGGCGTGATGGCGTTCCTCTCCAGCCGCGATCCCTCGAAGGTGGGTTCCGACCACCCCGTCCACATGGCGACCTGGTGGACCAGCGGCGGAGGCGGCGGGGACTCGATCCTGCTCACTGCGGCGCTGTTCCTCGTGTTCGGCGCGGCGATGTGCGGCGCCTCCGTCGGCGGTGCCGAGTGGCGCGCAGGAACTATCACGACCGTGCTGATCTGGGAGCCATCGCGCGTGCGCCTGTATGCCGCGCGCGCCGCATCCGCCGCGATCATGGCCTTCCTCATCGGGTTCGCGCTGCAGATCGTGTTCCTCGCGTCGACACTCCCCGGCGTGTTCCTCAACGGCAGCACAACCGGGACCGACGGTGACTGGTGGATCGGCCTCTTCCTTGCGACGACGCGCATCTCAGTGATTACCGCGATGATCGCGGTGCTCGCAGTGAGCATCGCGACGATCGGCCGCAACACGAGCGCCGCACTGATCGGCATCGCCGTGTGGGCGTTCGTTGCCGAGCGGACGATCGCGGGGCTCAAGCCCGGGTGGGCTCGGTTCCTGATCGGCGAGAACGTCGCGACGGTCGTGCCGTGGACCGCACTCGAGGACGCCGGGTTCGATCGGCCTCCAACCGTCGCGCTGGCGACGCTTCTCTTCTACCTCGCCGTCATCGTCGTCATCGCTACCTCGACCTTCGTTCGGCGCGACGTTGCCGCCACGTCGTGAAGGCGGCGCTCAGACATTGCATGGGGCGGGTCGCACTCAACCTTGGCGAGCACTTCTTCCGAGCCGTGGACCGCGCCGATGCGGCGCTCGTGATCATCGCGATCGACGGCACCCCCTGTGTCACGTTGCCTGAATAAACGGTTTTGAACCGACCCGCGCGAGGGATCTGGAGCCTCCGGCCCGGCCCGTTAGCCTGCTGGGTCAGACGGCCCGATCGAAGGCACCTATTTCGCGCCGTCCCCGCCTCCGTGGGACGTCCGCGGATTAGGTGTGACCTCGTCTTCTAACGGTGGATTCCGGGTCGTACTCGACTGCATTTGGAACTGTGCCGTGTCCATCTTGGAACGCTGGATCGGCAAAGACAAAGGGCCGGTCTCCCAAGCGGTTGTCGGTAGCGTCTTTGTCTTCATGGGCTCGGTGGAAGAGAGGGCGGGTGTCTTTGCTTTGCCGTCAGCCGGTCCGTTCGGGAATTTGCTGAACGCGATGCCTCGGCCCCACGTGGTCCTGCACCGGCCGCGGCGGGACGCGGGCAGGCGCGTTTGATCCGATGGTTGGCTCGATTTGGATGTCTCCCCACCCAACCTTCGGCGCGTTCTGCTTTTCAATTACCCAGCAAAGCGATGCTGGCCAACCCCTTCGAAGGGCCTCCATCGGAGGCGCAGACTCCGAGCTCGACACGTCCGAGCTGTGACTCCGGTGCCCCCCAGCGCAGAGTCAGTAGATCGGGTTGGTGCCACCCGGGCGTTCGGCGCCGCGAGCCTGGGCGAGTTCCTCGGCCATGCGCGTCCGCATCGCCAGCATGTCCCCGCACACCGTGATCATTTGAAAACCCTGCTGTAGCCGGCGCTCGGCCAGTGCACCGGTGGAGTGGATGCCCGGCACCACGCCAGCGCGGCGGCACGCTGCGACGATGGTCAGCAGTGCCTCGGTGAACTCTTCCCGGTCGTCGTTGTTGCCAGGCGGCAACCCGAGGCTGAGTGACAGATCGGCCGGGCCGACGTAGATCGCATCGATGCCCGGAACGGCAAGGATGTCGTCGATGTTGCCCACAGCCTGCGCAGTCTCGATCATCGGGATCACCGCAAGTTGGTCGTTGGCCGTGGTCGAGTAGTCCGCAGCGCGCATGCTCGCCATGACCGGCCCGAAGCTCCGCTCGCCCCGTGGTGGGTAGCGGCTGGCGTGCACCACGGCCTCCGCTTCGGCGACCGTGTTGACCATCGGCACCACAACGCCTTCGCAGCCGGCATCGAACATCTTGCCGATGACTCCCGGCTCGTTCCACGGGACCCGGGCAATCGGGCGCGATCCTCCGAGCAGCACGGCCTGCACGATGCCGACCGTCGCCTGGTAGTCCATTGCCCCGTGTTGGTTGTCGGCGCAGACGTAGTCGAACCCGACCCGTGCCGTTGCTTCCGCGCTGACGGACGAGGCGACGCCGAGCCACGCTCCGAAGGTCGGTTGCCGGTCGGACCACAGTTCTCGAAGGTTCATGAGAAGGGTTCTACCACGGCCTGCGTGACCGGGTTCAGCCGGTCCGGTCGGTTGCGGTGGTCTGTTGCCGGTCAGCCTGTTCGGGCACGACGTTGGTGGGTGTGCCGGCCAAGGTCGTGAGCGCGTTGTCGATCGCGTGCTCGTACAGGCGGCGGCGCCCGGCAACCGTGCCCGACGCGATGTGCGGCGTGACCATCACCCGGGGATGGGTGAGCAGAGGATGTCCGACCGGCAGGGGTTCGGGTTCGGTGACGTCGAGGCCGGCGCCGGCGAGGTGACCGGTGTCGAGCGCGAGCAACAGCGCATCCTGGTCGACCAGGCCACCGCGAGCGCAGTTGATCACGTACCCGCTCGGCCGCATCATCGCCAGGGTCGTGGTGTTCACCACATGGCGCGTCGCCAACGTGGCCGGTGCGTGCAGCGACAGCACGTCGCTGCCCTCGAAGAGCTCGTTGAAGGCCACGAGTCGGGTGACGCCGGTGTCGTCTTCGGCGACGAGCGGATCGTGCGCGATCACGGTCATTCCCAGTGCCTTGCCCACCACCGCGACGCGGCGGGCGATGCGTCCGTAGCCGAGCAGCCCCAGCGTCCGCCCGTCGAGTTCCAGGGCGGTTGCCGGTCCGCCGGCAAGGCCGTCGCGGGCTCTGGCATGCGCTGAGCGCAGCGACTTGGTGACGGCCATCATCAGGGCGATTGTGTGCTCGGCGGTCGACACCGTTGGCGCCATCGGGGCGTAGCACACGGTGATGCCGACGGCGGTCGCTGCGGCGACGTCGACCGTGTCGTAGCCCACGCCGGTCCGCGAGATCACTCGCAGTCGGGGGCCGGCGGCCATCGCCTGGGCATCCCACCGATGCATCCCGGCGACGACAGCGTCGGCTCGGGCGAGGTCGACGTGGTCGGGCCCGACGGGTACGGCCCGGCCCTCGACGAGATCGCGGAACTCCTCAGGTAG
>JANONE010000061.1:0-2273 GCA_031420675.1 Ilumatobacteraceae bacterium
GGGATTTGAACCCACGGACCGCTGTGAGGCGGTCCCCGCATTAGCAGTGCGGTCCCTTCGACCTGACTCGGGCACCTCTCCAGACGTGCGACAGACTACCGCTCCGAACTCGGCGCTCCCACCGAGAAACCGACCGTGGCATTCCACCATGGCTTCGCCACGGTTTGCCGGATGTACGCAAACCCCGAAGCCGCCCCGCTCGGTTCGCTACGCGTCGCCTTCGGGGCCGAGGTCGCCGGCCCACGGCGGGGCGCAGCTGTACGGCGGGGTCCACGGACCGCGGGCGCAGAACACCCACAGGTCGCTGGCCGCGTCGGCGCAGTTCTGCATGCTCTCCTTCACGTTGTCGACGTTCCAGCCACGGCGGCCGAGCTGGCCATTGGGCTCGAACATGCCCGCCAACGCGTTCAGCTGGAACGAGCAGTGGCTGTCGTCGCGCGTTTGCAAATTGAAGTTCACCGCGCTGAAGTCGCACCCGCCCTCGCGTGAAGCGATGTAGACGAAGAACTGCTGCGTGGCGATGTCGGCGCCGTCCTTGGCGAACTCGCGGGCGATGATGTCCGCGCTCTCCTTGGTGCAGATGCGATGGTTGCCGAACACGGGGATGCCGTTGCGGAGCCGGAAGTCGGGCTCGACCTGGATGGTGGCCGGCCACCAGTTGCCTCCGTTGAACGTGTCGCTGCCCTGGTTGCGCGTGAAGCCGCTCCAAATCCCCAACGCCGCGAGGGTCTGCGTGCCGGCCACGCCATCGGCGATCAGCGGCGGGTTACCGAGCTGGTAGCTCTTCACCGCGTCCTGCGTGCCCTTGCCGTAGGTGCCGTCGACGGTGCCCAGGAACAGGTTGTGCGACGCCAACACGCGTTGCACACACTCGGCCGAGGGCCCGCGGTCGCCGAGGTTGACCGGGGCATCGGCGAGGCACGGCGGTGGGGGTGCGTTGTCGACACCGGAGTAGATGCCCATCGCGATGAGGGTCTGCACGCCCGAGTTGCCGTTGACGGTGAGCGGCGGGTGGGCCTGCTGAAAGGCGACGACGGCCCGGAACGTGTCCTGGTCGTAGGTGCCGTTGACAAGGGCCTTGTAGAGGCCCTGCCACATCAGCGTCCATTGCACGCAGTACACACTGCCGCCGGCGCTGCCGACGATCAGTTCCGCATCGGCGACGCAGGTGGCCATCTCGGGGATCTCGGCGCGCACGGCTGTGGCCCCCACACCTGGAGCCACGACCACCAAGGTCGCGACTGCGATCACCCGAACCAACCCGCGCACCGCCCCATTCTGGCAGCGACGAACGGAATCGGGCGGCGCGACCCTGGCGATCTGACGATGGTTCAGGTCGTGCAGCCCGTGGGGCAGCCGTAGTCGCTCGGAAAGTTTTGCCGATCGCAACACCTCGCCATGCCCAGTCCAGGTGTGGAACACGATTTCTGGCCGGTTTGGAGCAATCGCATCGACTGCCCCACACTGGGCTCCGTACGACGGAACTGAGAGACCACACATGACGACGATCGACACGTTGCGGGCAGAGTCCGCGACGACGGCGGATCGGGTTGCAGCGGCATGGACCGATTCGCATCCCGTCGCTCGCCGCGCGGTCTTCGCCGCCTGCGTCAGTGCCGTGGCGGCGAGCCTGGTGGTGCCGGCCCCCACGACCGTGCGCTGGGGCATCGCTGCTGCCGGGGTGCTGTTGGCCGTTGCGTCATTGGTCGACGTGCACGAGCACAAGCTGCCCAATCGGCTGTTGCTCGCCGCGCTGTTGGCGGCGGCTTGCGGGGCGGTGGCGTCCCTCGATCGCGACGTGATCGTGGCATCGCTGGTCGGCATGGTGCTGGCCGGTGGCCTGATGCTGCTGGTTCGGCTTTCCCGTGGGGTGGGCATGGGCGACGTCAAGATGGCCGCGGTGGTGGGCGCCAGCACGGGCGGCGTGGCGCTGACGGCAGCACCGCTTGCAGTTGCGATCGCAGCCTTGGTTGCAAGTGTGTACGGCCTTCTTGCGCACCGTCGCCGCGTGCCACTGGGTCCGGCGCTGTGGCTCGGCTGGGCGTTGGCACTCGCGTTCAGCGCCGCAGGGTGGCTGCCATGAACGACCGACCTGGCAAGGTTCGCAGCCGCGTGCGCACCCAGTGGCTGGCGCTGAGCGCAGCGCTGGTGGTGCTCGCCGGTGTGCTTGTGGCTTGGGCGCTGTCGAACGCCGCCGATCGCGTGCAGGTGGTGCAAGTTGCGCAAACCGTGCAAGCCGGAGATGTCATCGACGCTGCCGACCTCACCGTCGC
>JANONE010000062.1:0-39945 GCA_031420675.1 Ilumatobacteraceae bacterium
TGCCATGGTGGTTGCTCCTTGTGGAGGGGCGTACGAACGCCGGAAGGGTCAGGCTGCGACCGTCATGCCGCGGCGAGTGGCCTCGGCATCGGGAAGACGCAGCAACTTGTGGCGGACGACATCGTCTGCGATACGGAGCGAACGCTCGAGCTCGTCGAGAGCACCACCGGGTGCCACGACGTTCATCACGGCGTAGAAGCCGTACACCTTCTTGTTGATCGGGTAGGCGAACTGGCGCCGGCCCCACCAATCGGGCTTGCCGTGGACCGTGCCACCGGCCTTGGTGATGCCATCAGTGATGGTCTTCACCCAACCTTGGGCAGCAGTTTCGTCGAGATCACCTTCGAGGATGACCATGAATTCGTAGGCACGCATCATGCGTGTGATTCCTCCCTTCGGACCCGGGGGTTTCCCGGGGCCCCTCGATGGGGCAGGGCCAATATGACTTTACGAGTGTAGCGGCGATTCGGGGACGACAGGCCGGGGGATGAGCAAGGCATGTCCGGAGCATGGCAGACGGGTCTCACAGAGTTTCCCGGTGGGCTACGGTCCGGCCCGTGGACCTGCATGAATGGATGATCAGCGACCTGGCGGCGGTGCGTTCGAAGTTGTTCGATTCAGTGGTGAAGCTGGTGCCCGCCGACCGCTGGCACGAGCAGGTCGATGGCGGGGGTACCACGCTGGCGGGCGTGCTGCTCCACGTCGTCCGCCACCAGGATCTGGCCGTCAACACAGTCATCCGCAACCACGAGCCGATCTTCGCCGCGCATCGTGAGGCGCTCGGCCTCGCCGATGCGCGAGCAAGCGTCGGGCTCACCGAGCAGGAGGACCGCTCCGCCACCGCGCTCGTGTCGCCGGCGGCGTTGCTCGCGTTCGCCACCGCAGTGTTTGACGGCACCGCCGAGTGGCTGTCGCCGCTGGGCTCCCTAGCCCTGGACATCGAACCGAACATGGCCTATCGGCTCACTCATCGCGCCCAGCTCGACGCCGACGAGCTCCCCTGGTTGTACTCGATGTGGGAGGGCAAGGCGTTGTGGTGGTTCGTGCAGTGGCCGGTCATCGGTCATGGCCATGCCCACGTCGGCGAGGCCATTGGCCTGCGCAACCGAATGGGCCTCAGACCCTTTTGAACCCGCCGCCAATGATCGACCCTGCGGCCGGACGCTCAGCGGTGCAGCCAGTCGCCGCTCTCGATGCGGCGAACCAGCAACGCGTCCTCGCCACATTGGTACGCCCAGGCAGTGTGACCTGAGCCTGTCACGACCGGGACCCGGCGATACCCGCCCCGCTCCGCGCTCTCCACCTCGTCGAGCAGCGCCAGCGCTTCGCCGAGCAGCGCGACATCCAGCTGGTACACGCGGCCCTGAATGCGACCGTCACCACCGAACATCGCCGCCGGGTACTCGAGGTCGGTGTCGAACAAGTCGCCCGCCGCGTGCGTGTCGATGCCGTCGCCGATCACGAACGGCTGCAAGTGCCGCCAACGCACTTCGCCCGGCCGCAACGTGCCATAGACGAACAGATGCGCGACAATCTCCGTCACGACGACGCCCGCACACGCGGCGGACGACGGCCTACCGGCAGCACCCGCAACAGGTGGTGCCAGCGACACGAGACGCACGCCTCGACGACGTAGGCGGTGAGCTCGTCGGGCCGGGCGTTGAGCTTGGCCAACTCGGCGGCGGTGCTGACACAACGGCCGTGCGCCGGCAGTCGCGGCCCGAAGACGTAGGTGATGATGCGCAGTTCCTGCTCGCGACAGATCGGGCAGGCAATCGTGGCCGGCGTACCCAAATTGCGCGCTGCCCGGATCAGCTCCGGGTGCGCATCACAGACCTGGTCCTGACGAAGGCGCCCGCGTAGGAACTCGTTGATCAGGTGCCGGCGGGACAGCCGATGATCGACCACTCCGCCTGCACTGCGCAACGCACCGGCGCAAAACGTCTTGGCACTTAACGTCATGGCCCGCAAGGCTATATGCGCCGCACGACCCCGTCCGCGGCAAACATCCGCCACGGCCCCACCACTGCAGGCCACACTGTGCACATGAGCATCTGGTACGGCGCCAACGTGGCCGACGAATCCGAGCTGCGCCTGTGCGGCGATGTGGCCGGCAAGCGAGTGATCGAGCTCGGCATCCCCACCCACGCCACCTCCCTCAAACCCAACGCCGTGACGCCCAACTCGGTCACGGCAGCAGTCGCCGGTGCCAAGGCGATGGCGCTCGATCCCAGCCCGCAGGCCATCGCCGCAGTGCGCGCGGCAGCCGACCGTGCGGAGGTGAAGGTGCAGTGCCACCGGGGCGACCTCGCCGACCTCGGCTTCGCCACCAGCGCTTCCGTCGATCTCGTCGTCGCATCACACACGCTCGCGGGCGTGGACGACCTGCCCCGGCTCCTGCGCCAGGTGCATCGCGTGCTCAAGCCCGGCTCCGCGTTCGTGGTGGCGATGACGCATCCGGTCGCAGCCATGTTCGGTAGCAACGACCACACCGCCACGGCGGCCTACGGCGTCAACAGCACCACGTTCACCGAGTTGTACATGTCGTTCGAGCGCAGCAACTTCCGCCTCGACGTGGTACACGAGCTCAACGACCAGCGCGTCCGCGATCCGTTGTGCCCGTCGGTGTTGGTGGTGCGTGCCCGCAAGCAAGGCGACTGAGCGCGAGAGCACCGAGTGCTACCGCATCAGCGAATACTCGGCTTCCACCAGCTCGGCGGGACGTGGTCGGCCGAACAGGTAACCCTGGCCACGGTCGCAGCCGAGCTCGCGCAAGCGAGTCAACTGGAGAGGAGTCTCCACGCCCTCCGCCACCACCGACAGACCCAGTGAGTGGCCGAGGTTCACCACGGCCTCCACGATCGTCGAGTCTTCCTGATCTATGCCCAGCCCATTGACGAAGGTGCGATCCACCTTGATCGCTTCCACCGGGAACCGCTTGAGATAGGTGAGCGACGAATAGCCGGTGCCGAAGTCGTCGACGGCGAGGTGCAAACCCAGGCTGCGCAACTCGCGCAACGCGACCGTCGCTGCCTTCACGTCTGCCATCAGTGCCGTCTCGGTGATCTCCAACCAGAGCGCGCCTGCCGAGACACCGGCTTCGGCCAAGGCGTCGGACACGACATCGACGAGCTGACTGCTCATCAGCTGCCGCACGCTCACGTTCACCGACAGCGACAGGTCGTTGAAACGCTGGGTGCTGTTGCGCCACTGGCCCAACTGGGAGAGCGACGCCCGCAACACGGCCGCACCCACTTCCCCGATGAGACCCGTCTCCTCGGCCATCGGCAGGAACTGGTCCGGCCCCAGCAGCCCACGATCCGGGTGACGCCAACGGGCCAACACCTCGAAGCCCACCAGGTGGCCATTGCCCAACTGCACGATCGGTTGGTAGTACGGCACGATCTCGCCGCGCTCGAGACCGCGACGCAACTCGTTGGTGGTGCGCAGCGTGAGGACCGTTGCGTCGTGGCTGCCGGGGGCGAACACCTCTACGCAGTCGCGCCCGCGGACCTTGGCGCGGTACATCGCCGCGTCGGCGTCGCGGAGCATCTCGGTGGTGCTCACGCCCTCGCGGTCGGAGACGGTGATGCCGATGCTGGCAGTCACGAACAGCTCGGCGCCCTCGATGACGAGTGGCTTCGCGATCTCCGCACGAAGTTGCTCGGCCACGTTGAACGGGTCGTACTTGCCGCTGACGTCGCGCAGCATCACGATGAACTCGTCGCCACCGAAGCGGCCGAGCAGGTCGCGGTCGCGCACCACGGTCCGCAACCGCTCGCTCATCGCCTGCAGCAACTGGTCGCCGGCGTCGTGACCGAGGCTGTCGTTGATCACCTTGAAGTTATCGATGTCGATGAACAACACGGCGATCGAGCCGGGCTCGGCCGACTCCAGGTGCGAGCCGAGCCGCTCGAGAAACCGGAAGCGGTTCGGCAGACCCGTGAGCCCGTCGTGGGTCGCCGCCCACTCCAAACGCTCGGCGTTGTGCCGCTGCTCGGTGACGTCCTCGATGTGCGCGATGGCCAACGAGCCACCCTCGCCGTCGTCCATGATCGAGACCCACGTGCGCGCCCACACCACCCCGCCGTCGCCGCGCACGTAGCGCTTCTCCATCCGGTAGTTGTCGACATCGTGGTCGGCAGCGCGGCGCAAGAGCGCCGCGTTGCGCTGCCAATCGTCGGGATGAGTGATCTCCTGGACGGTGCGCCCGACAAGATCTTCACGGCCGCGCCCCAACATGTGCATCAATGACTCGTTGACGTCGACGAGCACGCCACTCGGTGCGTTGTAGAGGGCCATACCCGTCGGTGCACCGTGGAACGCCAGACGGAAACGCTCGCGCGCCTTCTCCAACCGGTCGGCCTCGGCGACGCGATGAGTGACGTCGCGCAAGGCGATCACCACGTGATCCGGATCACGCATGGGCAGGTTGGCGTCGGCCTCCAGCAGCACCTGGGTGCCGTCGGGCCGATCAAACGACAGAGTCGGGCTGACCATCGACTGGCCACGTCGTAACACCAGCCACAGCTCCACCAATCGCGCCCGATCGCCGTCGTTGAACAGTTCGACCAGGTAGCGCCCGAGCAGATCGTCACGACTGCGCCCGGTGAGCTCGACCGTGTGGGCGTTGACGTCTCGAATGCTGCCGTCGCGGGCGAGCACGACCACCGCGTCGGGTAGATCGTCGAGGAGTTGGCGCAGCTCGACCTCGGTCTTGCGCAACTCGTCGAGGTTGTCGTGCAGTCGTTGGGCCCAGTCGCTCGACTGGCGATACCCGGCGAACTGACTCGCTGCCCACAGCAGACCCAAGAGCAAGCCGATCACCGCGGTGGCCCGACTGCCCACGCCATCGCGGATCACGTAGCGCCACATCGCGACCAGCAACCCAGCGGTCACCAACCCGTTGACAAGGAGCACTCGCGACAGTGTGGGCAGGCGACCGATGACCTGGGCGCCGGCCGGCACGGCCAACGCCGTAACGAGCGCGGTCGTTCCCAACACCCACCCCACCGCCGCCAACACCAGTGCGGCCGCCGATCGTCCGCCGATGTCGGCACTCGCCATCGTGTCACTGACCGCGAAGAGCACCATCGACACGAACAGGAGCACACGAGCCGGCGACCGATCGACGAGCAGGAGCAACAACACGATGGTGGCGACGAACACGTCGAGGGCCGGGTAGAGCAAGACGGCGATCTGGCTCACCAGCGTCAGTTGGGTCAGGTCGCCCACCGCTGAAGAGATCACCAACTCCCAGAGGATGAACGTCACCGACAACGTCATCAACGCGGCGTCGAGCAGATGTACGGCAAGGTGGGTCCGGCCGGCCGCACGCATGTGACACACCAGAAAGGCGACCATGCATGCGGAGAAGGCGACGGCGCCGAGATCAGCGAGCGAGACGGCACGCTCGTCGAGCCACGTATCGGGACCGAGGCTGCGGATCAACCCCGTGAGAACCCAGCCCGTCATGGCAGCCGTGACCAACCACCAATGCCCCCGAGTTTCGACTGCCGATCGCGCCCAAGCAACCAGCACACCGAACCCAGCGAGCGCCAACAACCCGAGGTCGGCCCAGCGCGACCATTCGTCGACTCCATCGGTACCGGTGACAACCGCTGCGACCACGGTGAGGACGACCAGCGTCAGCGCGACCAGCGCGACACGCACCCCCCACGCCGCGCTTGGCTGCCAGTTCAACCGTCGATCATCACCGACACCACCCGGCCGCATGCTGCCGCCCTTCCCCACCGCGGACCCGCCTGGATCTGGCAAGTGAACGGCACGATACCACTACAAGTGTTCGGTCTGCCACCAATCGTCAAGTCGCTGACGAACCACGTCGTCTCCCAACAGACCTTCCTCGAGACGGATCTCCAGCAGAAACGCTAGTGCCTTGCCCACGCCGGGCCCGGGTGGCATCCGCAACTGCTCCATCACCTCGGCGCCGTTGAGTTCCGGTCGAATCGAGGCGATTTCCTCTTTCGCCGCCAACTCGCTGATGCGCGCCTCGAGGTCGTCCATCCGCCGCGACAGGATCAAAGCCTTCTTGTCGTTGCGCGTGGTGCAATCACATCGCGTCAGCACGTTCAGTTCCTGCAGCAGCGGCCCGGCATCGCGCACGTAACGGCGCACGGCAGAATCGGTCCAGCCCATTGCATAGGTGTGGAACCGTAGGTGCAGGGCCACCAGCTCGGTGATCACCTGCACGTCTTCGTTGCTGTAACGCAACGACTCCAGCCGCTTGCGGGTCATGCGCGCACCCACCGCATCGTGGTGGTGGAACGTCACGCCCTTGCCCTTCTGAAACCCACGGGTGCGCGGCTTGCCCACGTCGTGGAACAGCGCCGCCAGGCGGGTGCGGCGAAAGTCGAACGGCGGACGATCCGCCGGTTGCTCGGACGGCGGGCGCACGTTCTCCAGCACGGCCAAGGTGTGCGTCAGCACATCCTTGTGGCGGTGAATCGGATCTTGCTCGAGCCGCATCATCGGTAGCTCGGGCAGGAACTCGTCGGCCAGGCCGGTGTCGATCGTGAACCACAGCCCCGCCGTCGGGTGCGCCAAGGTGATCAGCTTGTCGAGTTCGTCGCGGATGCGTTCGGCCGACACGATGGCCAGCCGACCCTTCATCGCCTTCACGGCCTCGACCAGTTCGGGAACCGGAGTGGCCTGCAAGCGGGCGATGAACCGAGCGGCTCGCAGCATGCGCAGCGGGTCGTCACTGAAGCTGATCTCCGGCGCCAACGGCGTACGCAACGTGCGTGTGACGAGGTCGACCGCACCTCCGAAAGGATCGACCAACGTGGGCGAGTCGGTGGTCAGTTCGAGTGCCATCGCATTGATGGTGAAGTCGCGGCGGGAGAGATCGGCCTCGATGCGATCACTGAACACCACATCCGGCTTGCGCGAATCGCCGTGATAGGCCTCGGCGCGGTGCGTGGTGATCTCGTAGATGCGATCACCGTGCGGGCCATGTTTCTTGGCGCCGATGGTGCCGAAGCGCTCGCCCTGCGTCCAGATGGCGTCGGCCCATCCACGCAGCAACTGCTTGGTCTCGTCGGGGCGGGCGTCGGTAGTGGCGTCGAAGTCGTACAGGTCCCCGAGCACGCCGTCGCCGGCCAGCAGGTCGCGGACCGTGCCACCAACGAGGTAGAGCCGGTGCCCAGCTGCCCGAAATCGCTCACTCAGCGGTGCCAGCTCGGCCAGCACCGGTTGAAAACGCGCAGGGATCACAACAGCCCTTCGAGTTCCCAGAAGTCGTACGCTTGGCGCACGGCATCGCCGCCCGGTCCGCCCGTGGTGGCCGCTTCGATCGGTTCGCCGGCTACCCCGGCCAACTCGCGCAGCACGGTGGCCGATGACGCAGTGAGCGCCTCGAGGTCGTAGCCGCCCTCCAGCATCATCAGCCGGCGGCCGGGCGGCACCAACGACAACAGGCGGCGGGTCAGCGGTGCGTAGTCGCCGGCGGCCAGCGCGAGCTCTGTGATCGGGTCGTTTCGATGGCCGTCGAAACCGGCCGAGATGATCACCCACGTGGGGGCGAAACGATCGGCGATGGGCGCCACCAACTGATCGAACGCATAGAGGTAGACATCGCCGGTGGCACCGGGCGGTACGGGAATGTTCACCGTCGTGCCGCGAGCCGCACCCTCGCCCACTTCGACGTGCCGGCCGGTGCCGGGATACAACGGCCACTGGTGCAGGCTCACGAACAGCACGCGCGGGTCGTGGTAGAAGACCGCCTGTGTGCCATTGCCGTGGTGAGCGTCGTAGTCGAAGATCATCACCCGTTCGCCCTGATCGGCGAGTGCTGCGGCGGCGACCGCCACGTTGTTGATGAAGCAGAAGCCCATCGATTCGTCGCGTGTGGCGTGGTGGCCGGGAGGGCGCACGGCACAGAACGCCGCGTCGGCGCGGCCCTCCTGCAACGCCCGCACCGCGGTGAGCCCCGCACCGGCGGCGAGTGTGGCCGCCTGCCATGACCCTGGGCTGGCGTAGGTGTCGGGGTCGAGCCGGCCACCACCGGCCGCACAGATGCCCGCGATGCGATCGAGGTACGGCGCCGGATGCACTCGCTGCAGTTCCTCACGCGTGGCCGCTTGCGGATCCAGCGCCACCATGGCATCGGTGAGACCGGCGAGGCGCACACCGTCGAGTACGGCCTGCAAGCGCTCGGGGCGCTCGGGATGGCGCGGCCCGGCGAGGTGCTCGAGATACGCGGCATGGGTGGCGAACAGCACGGTCACGTTCCGCGACGCTATCGGCCCTGTCGGCGCCCACGAAGTGTCGTCGCCCAGGAGGCCGCTTCGCCAACTTGAACGCATCTCGGTCGCGGTCGGCGAGGTTCCCGAAGGCCGACGAGCAGCTACCGTCACGACAGTGAACAGCAAGCCGGTAGGCAGCCAGCCGACAAGCAGCGCGGCCGACGAGGGCCAACCGTCGCCGCCTGCCTTCGTCCTGCGCGGCGCCAGTGTCTCGTGCCTGGTGCAGCACTGGTCGTTCCAGCCGCGCACTGCACAACTGGTGCTGTACCACCAACACAGTTTGCCGACGTTGACCGACCTGCAGCGATGGACGGATCGCTTGCGGGAGATGGGCTACACCCGGGTACGCACCACAGCCCTTGCCAGCACTGCGGCACTCCGGGCCGAGACGGCCGGGTTCCACGCCATCCAGGAGCTGGTGTTGCTGGAGCACGTCGAACCAAAGACGGCGGGCGCACCGTCTGCGGCCACCCATCGCCTGCTCGCTTCTCAGCGTGCCGAGGCAAGTGACATCGACCTCGTCGCGTTCGGTGTCGACTGGGCGCTCGAACCGCGAGCGATCGGCGATGTCTGCGCTGCCACCCCTCGCCATCGAGCGCGTATTGCGGGTACGCCATTGGCGGCCTACGCGATCAGTGGCCGCGACGGTCAGCAAGGATTTCTGCAGCGCCTCGCGGTGGCGCCCCAGGCACAGCGGCAAGGGCTTGGTCGTAGCCTCGTGCTCGACTCGTTGCGGTGGTTGAACCGTTGGCGCGTGCAGCGGGTGCTGGTGAACACGCCCGCCGACAACGAGCCCGCGTTGGCCCTCTACGAGCACATCGGCTTCCGCCGCCTCAGTGAGCGCCTCCGGGTGTACGAACGGGCGCTGTCGTGAGGCTTGCCGTTTGCCGATCCACGCGGCTGCGGCCGGCCCCCACGGTCCTCGCTCGCGTGCTCGTCGCCGGCATCGTCGTCGGGTTGCCGATGATGGCCGCGGGCGCCGTCCCCGGCCCGTCGGCGGCAGCGCTCGCCGTTCGGTTCGGTCTCGTCTCGCAGACGCCGTACAGCGTGGCCGCCGATGGCAGCATTGCGCTCCTGTTGGCCCTGCCCTCCAGCGTCGACCTCACCATGCACCCTGACGCAACGTTGGTCGTCACCGCCTACCAGCGCGTCTCTACCCGCGACGACGTGGAGGACGCGCAGCGCAGCGAACTGCCGCGCAGCGTCGACACCGTCGATCTCCCCGTCGCGTCGTTGGCCCGTCCCGAAGCCGGGCAGATCGCGGCCACCGTGACCCTCGAGACCACGACTCGTACGACCGGGGCACTGCAGCTCGCCAAGGCCGGCCTGTACCCCGTGCTCATCGAGCTGCAGGACAAGGGCAACGTGCTCGCCGACCTCGTCACGTTCGTCCACCGCATCCCCGCTGCCGACGAGATCCCGGAAGTCGCGCTGCCGGTGGCGATGGCGATGGCCACCATGTCGCCGGTCGTGGTCGACGACAACGACAAGGTGGTCGTCGACAACGAAGTGCTCGCCGAGTTCGCCCGCCTGGCCGACCTGCTCGAGGCATCATCGATGCCGGTCGCGGTGCGGGTGCCGCCGGCCTTGCTCGTCGCCATCGGCCAACACGGTTCCGACGGGGCCACACTCGCCGCACGGTTGGCCGACGGGCTGGCGAGGAACGAGGTGCTGTCGTCGCCACGGCTTCCGCTCGACCCGTCGCTGGCCGCGGCAGCTGGTCAACAGGGCTTGTACACCCAGTGGCTCCGCGACGGTGAGGACGACCTGGCCACCGCTATTTCGAACCCCTCGCAGCGAACGATCGTGTTCATGAACGGCCCGCTCAGCAGCGCCGGCGGTGCGTTGCTGCGCGACCTCGGCGCGCGGTTGACCGTGACGACACCCAAGATCTTCGACGCGCTGCCCGAGTCCACCGGCATCTACACCGACTTCAGCCTGCTCGTCCATCTAAAAGTCGCGGACGGCGCCAGGATGGACGCTGCCGTTACCGACCGCGACATGGGCCCGCTGCTGGAACGCCGCACCACTGCTCCGGCGCTCACCGGCATCTACGCGATCACCAGCCTGCTCGCGTACCGCCAGGAGATCGTCGACGCCGAAGGCGACCCCGGCCGTCACGGCGTCACCCTGGGCACGACCGACCTGTCGCTGCCCCAGATCGACACCTATCGAGCCATCACGACGCTGCTCACCGATACCCCTGGCCTGCGGCCGATCACCGTCGACGCGCTGGGCATCCGCACCGATCACCTGATACTGCCGGACTTCGGCGAAGTCACGGCCGGCCTGCCCGAGGCGGTGGACGGCAACCTCAGTGGCCGCATCGACGTGGTCGACTCGCTGACGTCGGCCGCGCTGAGCACCGCCAGCATGCTGCCCACCGACGACGCGCGCGCGCCGCCCAATGGCACCGTGTCATCGCCCGGCTCCCCACCAGCGCGTTGACCGACGCCCAGGTCGACCGGCTCGCCACCGATCTGCGCAGCGACTTCGAAGCGCTGCGGAGTGCCGTCACGGTGCCCACCAGTTTCTCCTTCACGCTCACCGGCCGCAGCACCACCGTGCCCATCAAGCTGTACAACGGCGGCGACATCCCGCTGACGGTGCTGGTGCGGATGAGCTCGTCGAAGCTGCTGTTCCCGGATGGCGACACGCTGGCCGTGTTGCCACCGTTGTCGTACCAAGAGGTCCCCATCAACATCGAAGCCCGTACCAACGGCCGCTTCCCAGTCACCCTGCAGGTGCTCACACCTGCCGGCGACGAGTTGGCGCCGGCGGTGCCGCTGACGGCGAGCGTGAACGCGCTCAGCGGGTTGGGCAACCTGGTCACGGGCGCCTTGTTGCTGGTCGTGTTCACCTGGTGGGTTCGGCACCTGCGGCTCAACCGACGCAACCGAGCCGCCTCCCGGGCTGCCGATCGTCACCCGGTCGGCAACGGAATATCACCTGACGCCGCAACGAGTACTCTTCCACCCTCGTGAACACCAATCGCGTCCGCATCGTCACCGACTCCGCCTGCGACCTGCCCCAGCATGTCGCCGACGAGCTCGGGATCGAGATCGTCCCACTCACCATCCGCATCGACGGCCACGAGTACGTCGACCGCGCGGACCTCACACCGGCCGAGTTCTGGGTCAAGTGCGCCGCCTCGTCGGCACTTCCAGAAACAGCGGCGCCGGCACCGGGCCAATTCGAG
The DNA here is from genome assembly GCA_031420675.1 of Ilumatobacteraceae bacterium. Lineage (GTDB taxonomy): Bacteria > Actinomycetota > Acidimicrobiia > Acidimicrobiales > Ilumatobacteraceae > UBA668. The sequence continues at coordinate 11,467 of JANONE010000062.1, forward strand.
GCCGCCTACCGACGCCTCGCCGCCGAAGGTGCCACCAGCATCGTCGGCATCAATCTCAGCGCCGGCCTCTCCGCCACCCTGCAATCGGCGGAGCTCGCCGCCCGTGGCGTCGCCGACACCATCGCGGTCACCGCCGTCGACAGCCAGCAGTGCACGCTCGGCCTCGGTGCCATCGTGATGGATTGCGCGCGCCTCGCCGCCGGCGGTGCCAGCCACCAGGCCGTCGTCGATCGGGCCCGCGATCTTGCGACCCGTACCAAGGTGTGGGGCGCGCTCGACACGTTGGAGAACCTGAAGAAGGGCGGCCGCATCGGTGGCGCAAAAGCCCTGCTCGCATCTGCACTTGCGATCAAGCCGATCATCGAAGTGCGCGACGGCAAGGTTGAACAGGGTGGCAAGCAACGCACGCGCAGTAAGGCGCTCGCCTTCCTCGTCGAGACACTCGTCAAGGCCGGCCCGGTGGAGAACCTGATGGTGCTCAACGCCGACTGCAGCGACATCGAAGCGTTCGTCGCGCAATTGCGTCCGCACTACGCGGGCGAGATCGTGGTGGGCGACATCGGTCCGGTCGTGGGCACCCACACCGGCCGCGGCACCATCGGCATCGCCTACTGCGTGGCCCGCTGACGCGTCGAGCAATGGATGATGCCCGGTAACTCAGGCCCTCCGCCACTATCGTCGAGGGGCGGACATGTCAGCCACCACTTCGGGCGCGAACCCCACTTCGCTGCCCCCCGCCATACTCGTCCAGCGCTACCGGCTGGAGCGTAGGCTCGCGCAAGGAGGCATGGCCGAGGTTTGGCTGGGCACCGACCTGTCGCTGACCCGCCAGGTGGCCGTCAAGCTGCTCAAACCGGCGCTTGCGGCCGACCCTGTCGTCGCCGAACGCTTCCGGCGCGAGGCCATCGCCGTCGCCCAGCTCAGCCACCCCAACATCGTCGCCGTCTACGACGCGGTCGACGACACGATCGGCGGCGAGAAGCGGCAAGCCGTGGTCATGCAGTTGGTCAACGGCAAAAGCCTGCGGCAACTGCTCGACGAGCAGAAGCGCCTCAGCCCCGACCTCACCATGCACATCGGCGCCTGCGTCGCGTCGGCGCTCGACTGCGCGCACCGGGCAAACCTCGTGCATCGCGACGTTAAGCCCGGCAACATCCTCATCACCCCTGATGGTCGGGTACTGCTCACCGACTTCGGCATCGCCAAGGGCCTCGGCAGCAGCGACGACGACCTCACCAGCCCGAACGTGATGATGGGCACCGCCAAGTACCTCTCTCCCGAGCAGGTGCGCGGCCGCAAGCTGGACGGCCGCGCCGACCTGTACTCGCTCGGCCTCGTGCTGTACGAATGTCTTGCCGGCAGAGTGCCCTTCCTGGGTGAGACCGACGCCGACACGGCCCTGGCCCGTCTCAATCGCGACCCCACCGATCTCACTCGGCTGCGGCCGACGCTGCCGTACGGGCTCGCGCCGTTGATCCATCGCCTGCTGTGCCGCAAACCCGACGACCGCTATCGCACCGGCGCTGAGGTTCGTGGCGAACTGCAACGCATCGCCGGCCAGCCACGCCACGACCTCACCGGCGACACCAGCCGAGACATGTCGCGCAGCCCACCACGCGGCGCGCACAGTGGCGCCGCGACCGGCCAGGGCACCCCTGGCTCCACCCCCACCTTGGTCAGCGGCACGGGGTCGCCAGCTCGCCGGAGCAGCCCGGTCACCAGCGGGCGTACCCCGCCCCCGGTGGGCGGGTACCAACCGGTGCGGCCTGGCCGCGCCGCCGGTGCTCCTGTGCGCGCCGACCGCACGCCGCCCTCGACAGTACGACCCCGCCAGCAACCGAACCGCAAGTTCGAGCAGCGCAGCACGCCATCGACGGTGGTGGTGGGCGGCCTGCTGTTGATCGCGTTCATCGTCGGATTGGTGCTATGGGTCACCATGGGTAGCGACGATCCAAGAGGCTTCTCGCCGGCCAGCACGGCGGCGCCCGATACATCCGGGGTCGCCGTCAACGCGCCGGCAGTCGGGATCGCCGCAGTGCACAGCTTCGATCCCGACGGTGACGATCAGCAGGAGCGCGAGGACCTGATCCCACTGGCCACCGACCAAGATCCGTCCACGGCCTGGACCACGGTCTGCTACTCGTCGAAGTACCTCGGCGGCAAACAAGGTGTCGGCCTCGTCGCCGATCTGGGCACGGCGCGCACCGGCACTCTCACCGTCGCCGTCGGCAGCGCCCCCTATCAGTTGAAGGTGTTCGCCGCGCCCGACGGCTCGCAACCCACCACCTTTGCCGGTTGGGGGTCCCCGGTGGATTCGTTCGTCGGACAGGACCCCGGCACGGTGACCGTCCAGATCACCGCGGCCGCACGCTACGTGTTGATGTCGTTCAACGAGCTCGGCTCCGACAACGGCTGCACCGACAACCCGTACCGCGGCGCGATCATGGAGTTCAGCTTCAGCTAGGTTCGGCAGCAAGGTGAGATGAATGGGGATAAATCCCCGCTCCTCCCGCTGTCGTTCCGGACGTCGTTACCGGCGTCCCGTCCAAGTCTGAGCACCGCCGCCACACGTCGTGGTCGACACGGTCGCTTGGTTCTGCCTTCAGGCAGCCACTGCCTCGCGTGCCGCAGCACGTCTGGTCTTGTGTGGCCTCGGGTCAGCGTTTCGAGTCTCCGGTCGTAGCCCGGCGACATTCACTTCCGGTTCTTGCTTTTGCAGCTCGTGGAGCCTGACGGCTTCGCGAGCGATGTTGCGTGCAGCATTGACATCCCGGTCGAGGGCCATGCCGCAGTGGTCGCAGTCGAAGGTTCGGACGTTGAGGGGCAGTTTGGCTTTCGCTGCCCCACAGTCCGAACATGTCTTCGATGATGCGTAGAACCTTCCGACGATCACCGCAGGGGTGTTCCGGTCGGCGCATTCGGTGGTGATGATGGTGTGCATCTGGCCGAGGCCGGCGTCGGCGAGTGCACGGGCCAACGGACGGTTGTGGGTCATCCCGGCCACATTCAAGTCCTCGACGCCGACAAGGTCGAAGCGTGCGGCGAGCTCGTTCGCGAGCTGATGGTGCGCCGCCTTGCGGGTCGCTGCAATCCGACCATGCAGCAGCGCGCGCTGCTGTTTGAGCTTGGCACGGTTCTTGGAGGACTTCTGACAGCGCGCCAGACGACGATCGAGTTCCTGCAGCCGTTCGAGCTGGGCGGCGAGCGGACGCGAGTTCGGGACATGGCCGTGCTCATCGGTGAGACCCGGGACCGGCCTGGACAGCGTGGCGAGGTGGGTGAGGCCGGCGTCGACACCAACCTCACCACCGATCCTGGTCCGTGGCCGCTTCACTGGTCGCTCCGCAAGCTGGTATCGGACCATGAACGAGGCCTGCCACCGGCCACCGGTGTACGAGATCGTGACCTTCTGGATCGTGGCCCGACCGTCCTCGACGAGCCTGTACAGGCGTCGTGTGGACTCGACGGTGTGCAACCACACGAGCTGCTTGGCACACCGACGGGTGTGCGGGTCCTTCGACTGGACCAACGTCTTTGGGAGCATCAGGCGGACGGCGTGCCTCGAGTCGTTCAACCATGAGAGCTGGTGGTTCAGCTCGACGAACGACACCGACAGCTTCGCCGTGTGCCGTGACTTGAACGATGGGAAGCCGACACGTTTGCCGGCTCGGTCGCCAGCTTTGGAGGCACGCCAGTTCTCCAGTGCTGCGGCAGCCTGGTTCACACCGGTGTCGAAGCAGTGCTTGGCCACCTCTCCTGACCATGGTGCGACCGTTGCCTTGTCGGCGTTCAACTTCTTACGCAACGAGAACTTCATCCACGACAACGACGGTGTCAGGTCGGCATCGTCGATACCCGTCTCACGTTCGGCAGCCCGAGTTGTCAGGTTGCCGGTCACAGCCCCGATCGCCCAGTTGTACGAGAACCGCGCCGCCCCACAATAGGAACGCAACAGCCGCTCCTGCGCAGGCGACGGGTCCACGGTGAACACGACCGCCCGTGTCACATACCCCTGCCCGTCAGCCATCCACGAGATAGTGCCCGAGGGGTGTGACACCGCTCGAATAAACCCCCCACTGTCTCACCTTGCTGCCGAACCCAGCTTCAGCTGACGTGCCGCTCACCAGTCGTCACCGGGCACTAGCCTTGGATGCATGGCTGTGCTGCTCGATGATCGCGCGCTCGTCACCGCAGCCCAAGGTGGAGATCGGGTGGCGCTCGACGAATTGCTCCGCCGCCACTACAACCGAGTGCACGCTGTCTGCCGACGCATCACAGGTAACGACGCGGATGCCGCCGACGCAACACAGGAAGCGACGATCGCGATGGTGCGCGGCCTTGCACGCTTCGACGGTCGGGCGTCGTTCGGCACGTGGGCATATCGCATCGCCACCAACGCCAGCCTCGACGAACTGCGCCGGCGGCGACGACGACCGTTGGTGGCGGGCCGCGACCGCGACGACCATGCCGGCCCCGACCGGCACGAGATCGAGGACCCCGAGGCCGAGCAGCCCATCGAAAACCTCGCCGATCGCTACCTGCTCGACGCCGCACTCGCCGCACTGCCCGAAACCTTTCGGCTGCCAGTGGTGCTACGCGATGTCGCCGGCCTCGACTACGCCGAGATCGCGGCGGTGCTCGACGTACCCATCGGCACCGTCAAGAGCCGCATCGCACGTGGTCGCGGAATGCTTGCCATCACGATTTCGTCCGCGAGCGGGAACCACAACCATGTCTCGGACCGTCCAACGACCGCCCCGATCACCGGCAGCATGAACGACACGACACGACACGAACGACACGACATGAACGACACGACATGAACGACGGCGACCTCGATCCCCCCCACCAACTGGCCAGCGCCTACCTCGACGACGACATCACGTCGGCCGAACGCGTCCGGGTCGAGGCGTCCCCCGAGCTGGTCAGCCTCGTGGAATCGTTCCGGCAGATCCGCGCCGGGCTCTGCGATGTTCCCGCCCCGTCGGCCACCACCCGAGAAGCCGCCTTCGCCGCCGCTCTCCTCGAATTCGATGGCCTGTCGTCGCCGGGCGATGCCGCTTCCATGGGGTCGGATTCCGCTGCTCCCCCCGTGGTGTCCTTGGCTGAACGCCGGCGTTGGCCGATTGCGGTGCTCTCGGTCGCCGCTGCCGTGTTGCTTGTCGGCGTCGTGGGAATTGCGGCGCTGAGTGGTCGCGACGACGACAAGCGCTCCAGCGCGACCGACGCCGCCAGCCAACAGATGGCGTCTTCCGCCGGCGAGGCTGCCGACATTCCAGCCCCGATGTCCACGATCGGGTCGATCACCGGCGCCGGCGCCCAGGTTTCCATGCAGATCGATACCCCCGAGCAACTGCTCGCGCTGCAGGCTCCGTCCGACGTCGCGACGGATCTGTCCCCCGAAGCGACCGCCGCGACCGAGGCCGCCGCCGCCGACAGCACGGTGACCGACCAAGGCGACAGCAAGCGGGCTGCGTCGAACTTCTCCTCCAGCCCCGCCATTTCCTGTCTGGCCCCGCAGCAGATCTTCCTGGCCGACATCCAATACCGGGGCGTGTTCGGCATCGCCGCGCGCGATACCGTCACCGGCGTGACCCAGGCGATCGCCGACGACTGCACCGTGCTCGTCTCCGTCGGGCCCTGAGCGGCCCGATGCAGGCGATTCTGCTGAGTGCGACCGCGTTCGCTGCGCTCGCCAACTGGTGGTCGCGGCTGCGTCACTCGGATCGCATCGAGGTATGGGTGAAACCACTCACCACGATGCTGGTGATCGGCGTCGCCATCGCCAACGAATCGCCCACAGGCCAGGTCGCCACCGCGGTCATCGCGCTGGCGCTGTGCCTCGAGGGTGACATCGCTCTCATGCCGGCGGTCGACAACTTCGTCCTCGGGTTGGCCTTGTTCCTGCTCGGTCACCTGGTCTTCATCCTCCTCTTCGCGCAATACGGCATGCCGCACCTCGGGTTGGCAGCGGTGGCCCTCAGTCTCACCGTGGTGCTCGTGGCCACCGCCGGTCTGCGGATCGTGCGCGGCGCCGCCAGCTCCGACGCAGCGCTTCGCGTCCCTGTCATTGCCTACCTCACCGTCATCTCGGCGATGACCGTTTCCGGCTGGGCCACCGGGCGCGGTTGGGTCATCGTGGGCACCACCTTGTTCGTGATCAGCGACTCGTTGCTCGGGTGGCGGCAGTTCGTGGGCGAGCACGCGTGGATGGCCGTGGCGGTGATGGTCACGTACCACGGCGCGATCGTCTCGCTGGCGCTCAGCCTCTGGTAACAGCCGGGTAGGCTCCAGCCCATGCCGGGTAACCCCTTCACCGATCCCAACTGGGCCCCCGACCTCGCCGACACTGTCGAGCGTGTGGTCGGCAAGGTTCGCACCGTTGCCACCGACAATGCCGTCAAGGCGTCACGAGCCGTGGTCTTCGGTGTGCTCGCGCTCATCGCCGGCCTCGTTGCGCTGCCCTTGCTGATCATCTTGCTGCTGGGTGTGCTGCGCGAAACACTGGGCTTCTTCGTCAGTCACGGCCGTGCCGTCTGGATCTCGTACCTCTCGTTGGGTGCCCTGCTGATGCTCGGCGGCTTCCTCGCGCTGAGGGCCCGCCACGCAAAGGTTGTCGCGTGAGCCACCATCACGTGATCATCATCGGTTCCGGGCCCGCCGGTCTAACTGCTGCCATCTACTCGGCGCGCGCCAACCTCGCGCCGCTCGTGATCGAAGGCGAGCCCAGCAGCACCAGCGATCAACCCGGTGGCCAACTGATGCTCACCACCGAGGTCGAGAACTTTCCCGGCTTCCCCGAAGGCATCATGGGCCCCGATCTGATGATGCGCTGCCGAGAGCAGGCCGCTCGCTTCGGCGCCGAGTTCCTCACCGAGAAGGTCACCTCCGTCGACTTCTCCGAGCGCCCGTTCAAGGTGTCGGTTCGCAACGCCGAGTACACGACCGATGCCGTCATCGTGTCCACCGGCGCACAGAGCCTGATGTTGGGCCTCGAGGCCGAATCGCGCCTGCTCGGCCACGGCTTGTCCACCTGCGCGACCTGCGACGGGTTCTTCTTTCGTGGCCAGGAGATCGCCGTCGTCGGTGGCGGCGACAGCGCACTGGAGGAAGCCGGCTTCCTCACCAAGTTCGCCTCCAAGGTCATCCTGATCGTTCGGCGTGACGAGTTGCGGGCCAGCAAGATCATGCAGCAACGTGCGTTCAACAATCCGAAGATCGAGATGCGTTGGAACACTGTCGTCGACGACCTGGTGGGCACCGACAAGCTCGAAGGCGCTGTCGTGCGCAACGTGGTCACCGGCGAGGTCACCACCCTGGCGGTCACCGGTCTCTTCGTGGCTATCGGTCATCGCCCCAACACCGACCTGTTCAAGGGCGTGCTGGCGATGGAGGACAACGGCTACCTGATCACGAAGTCGGGTTCGTCGTACACCGACATCGAGGGCGTGTTCGCGTGCGGTGACGTGCAGGACCACACCTACCGCCAGGCCGTCACTGCCGCCGGCTCGGGTTGTATGGCGGCCATCGACACCGAGCGCTGGCTCGAAGCCGTCGCACACGCGTCGCACGCCTGAATCGGTCATCCGCCGCACCGTTCACCTGGCAGGAATGGCTGGCCTGTGGCGCTGGTTGCAGGGCGATAGCATCACACGCTTCCCAGCGAAAGGAACCGCGATGGCCGATGGCATCGTCACCCTCACTACTTCCACCTTTGACGAGATGGTCGCGTCGAGCGACAAGCCGATCATCGTCGACTTCTGGGCCGAATGGTGCGGCCCGTGCAAGATGATTGCGCCGATCCTGGGTGAGATCGCCGTCGAGCAGCCCGGCATCACGGTTGCCAAGCTGAACGTCGACGAGAACCCCGATATCGCCATGCGGTTCAACGTGATGAGCATCCCCACCCTGCTGGTGTTCAACCACGGCGAGGTGCAGAAGCGTCTCGTGGGCGCCAAGGGCAAAGGTCAACTCCTGCAGGAGCTCGACGAATTTCTGCCTACTTCCCGCTGACGCCCGGTCAGCGCGGCGAGGCGATTCGGGATCTCCAGCGGCGCCTGGGCGCCGCCGGCTTCCCACCTGCCGCGGGCACCGAGGCGGGCGTGTTCTGCGCGGCCACGGAACATGCGATGCGCGGTTTCCAGCAAATGCGTGGCCTGCGCGCCGACGGCATCTGCGACGAACACGTATGGACCGCGTTGGTAGAAGCCTCCTGGAAGTTGGGTGACCGGCAACTACTGCTCACCTCCCCCAACCTGCGCGGCGACGATGTGGCCGACCTCCAGTCGCGTTTGGCGCGCCTAGGGTTCGATTGCGGCCGAGTTGATGGCATCTTCGGTCCGCGTAACGCGCGGGCATTGGAAGACTTCCAATCGAACTGCGGTGTCAAGGCCGACGGGGTCTGCGGGCCGGAAACCGTCCGCTTGATCGTCCGCGTCAGCGGGCAGACCGGCACCGGCCCGGGTGTCGCGGCTGTACGCGAACGCGAGCGATTGCGGGTCGGCTTCGAGTCGTTGACGACCTGTCGCGTCGTGCTCGGCCAGTTCGGCGGCCTGAGGGCCCTCACCCGCACCCTTGCCCGCGAGCTACGCCAGCGTGGTACCACGGTTATGCCCCTGGACGAGCCCGACGCAGTTGCGCAGGCGATCGCGGCCAATCACTTCGGCGCCCATGTGTACATCGGCTTCGAAGGGCACAGCGAGCCGAGCGCGGTGGCGCACTACTACCAGGTGCCCACCTTCGAGTCGGCCGGTGGCCGCGAATTGGCCGAACTGATCGCGGAGAAGCTCTCGGCCGTTGCCGGGCTGTCGCCTGCCGTGAGCGGGATGCGCCTTCCGGTGCTGCGCGAGACGCGCATGCCGGCCGTCCTGCTCACCGTCGGGCCGATACGGCTGGCCACCGATGCCACGCCCGAAATCGCCACGGCGGTGCTGCAGGCTCTCGATCTGTGGATCTTACGAGAAGCCTGAGCCTTTATCCACAGTGTTGTCCACGGCTGTGCGTAACCCTCATCCGTAGGTTCTGGGCGGTAACTTTGACTGAGAGTGAGATTCGATCACTATTCACCACGTACTGTGGTCATTTGGTGATAAATCCGCTCCAGGTCTTCAAGATCCGCGAATTCAATCACGACCTTACCTTTGCCTGTCCCCATCGTCACGCTCACTCGTGTGGACAAGTACTCGGCCAGCAGTTCCTCCAACTCCAGCAGACCTGGCGGCCGCAAACGGGTTGCGCCGGTCAGACCAGCGCCGTCCGCCACCTGTGCCGGCGGCTGCGGCGGCTCGGCGGCGGGTGGAACTCCCGAGCCGCCACGTTCGCGGACAGCCTCCTCCACCATGCGCACCGACCAGCCCTCGGATGCTGCGCGGCGAGCCAGCTGCTCCTGGAACGCCCGGTCGGGGGTGCCGAGCAATGCCTTGGCATGCCCGGCCGACAGCCGGCCAGCTGCGAGTAGCGCTTGAATCGCGGCCGGTAGCGAGAGCAGGCGCAGCGTGTTGGTGATCGCCGAGCGGCTCTTTCCCACCCGCGACGCAATCTGCTCGTGCGTCAGCGCGAAGTCTTCGATCAACTGCTGGTACGCCGAGGCTTCCTCCAGCGGTGTCAGATCCTGACGGTGGAGGTTCTCCACCAACGCTCGTTCCACCGAGCCTATGTCGTCGGTGGTGTGCACGATGGCTGGAATCACCGCCAGTCCGGCGCGACGAGCAGCGCGCCAGCGGCGCTCACCGGCGATCAGCTCGTAGGTGCCTTCTTCCACCGCCTTACGGACCAGCACGGGCTGCAGCACGCCAATCTCCCGAATCGACGCGGCTAGTTCGGCAAGTGACTCCTCGTCGAAGTGCACGCGTGGTTGATGGGGATTGGGCACGATGCTGCCGACCGGCAACTCCTCCAGACGCGGCCGTTCGCCTGTAACCACCGATGTTGCATCGGCAGGAATGAGGGCGCCGAGCCCCTTACCGAGTCCGCTGAGACGGGCCACCGCTGACCTCCTTGGCGACACCGCGGTATGCCGTAGCACCGCGTGAGGTGGGATCGAAGGTGATGATCGGTTGACCGAACGAGGGAGCCTCGGAGAGGCGGACCGTGCGCGGGACCACCGTGCGGCACACCTTTTCGCCGAAGTGTTCTCGCACTTCCTTCACCACTTGGTCGGCCAGCTTCGTCCGAGCATCGTACATGACGCACACGATCGTGCTGACCTCGAGCTGAGGATTGAGATTGCGCTTGACGAGGTCGACGTTGCGCAGCAGTTGACCCAGGCCTTCGAGCGCGTAGTACTCACACTGAATCGGTACCAACACCTCTGAAGCAGCATTGAGTCCATTGACCGTCAGGAGGCCCAACGAGGGCGGGCAGTCGATCAGCACGTAGTCGTAGTCATCGAGCACGCCGGCGATGGCCCTGCGGAGTCTATTCTCGCGACTGAAGGCCGGCACCAGCTCGATTTCCGCACCGGCGAGATCAAGGCTGGCCGGCGCCACGAACAGGTTCTTGACCGAGGACGGCTCGACACAGTTCTCCAGCGGCACCTCGTGCATGATGACGTGGTACATCGACGTCTCGAGGCCGCGGTTGTCGATACCGAGTCCGGTTGTCGCGTTCCCTTGTGGATCGAGGTCGACGATCAGGGTCCGATACCCGAGCTCGGCCAAGCAGGCACCGAGGTTGACGGTGGTGGTGGTTTTGCCGACGCCACCCTTCTGGTTGGCGATGGCAATTACACGAGGAAGGGAACGGCTTTCAGCGACGGCTGAGGTCATCAGGGAACAACTCCTGCAACGCTCTTGCCCAATGAGCAGCACTCGGCGGGGGCGATGGTCGAAGGATAGCGGACGGGACCGACCCTGTGGTGTATGCAGCTGTCCGCGCTGCGCTCACCTGCGTTCCACGTGGAACAACTCAGGGGGAGGGGCCTACCATGTCGCCGGGATGGACACAAAAGTTCCACGTGGAACAATCCGTCGCTCGGCTGCCTACACCCGGACAAATTTGCGAACACCCTGCTCACGGCCCAGATCCACCAGACCGGCGGCGAGCAGAGCATGGGCAGGCCAGCGGTCGATCGGATCATCCGGCGGTTCGCTGACCACCAGCACTCCCCCGTCACGCAGCAACGCGCCTGCCCAGCGCGCCGTGATTGCGGGTGCCGCAAAGCTCCTGGCAGTGACGGCATCGAAGGAGTTTGGGGCTTCCTCGGCGAGGCGTCGAACGTCATCGGCCAATACCGTCACCCTGTCAGACAGCGAAAGTGCACGAACCATGCGGGACAGCAGATCGGCTCGTGAACGCCGACGTTCCACCAATGTGACCAACAACTCGGGGCAACGGACGGCGATCACCAACCCCGGCAGACCGCCACCCGAACCCAGGTCCGCGACCGACCGGACAAAGGGGGGAAGTGCGGTGACGAACTGCTCCGCGTGCGCGACGGCCTGCTCGAGTGAGGCCACACCGATCGCGCCGCGCTCCTGCATGGCGCTCAGCGCCGCTAGGAGTGCTTCGTTGTCAGGCATTCGCCGGGGCGATGATGACCCGGCGGTTCGGGTCGTCGCCTTCCGAGCGAGTGGCGATGCCGTCGGTGCCGGACAGCGCGTCGTGGATGATCTTGCGATCCGCCGACGACATCGGCTCCAACACGCGGGCCACACCTGAGGCCTTGACCTCGCCGGCCATCTGGTCCGCAAAACTGCCAAGAGCCAGCCGGCGGCGCTCGCGATAACCACCGACATCGATCCGAAGACGCGTGTCGTGATCGCCGAGCCGGCGCTGGGAAGCGACCCTTGCCAAGTCCTGGACAGCCTGCAGGGTGGTGCCGCGGGGACCGACCAACAAGCCGAGTTCCCGACCGTGCACGCGAACCTCCAGGTCGTCGCCGTCTTCGACCAGTTCGGCGGTACCAGTGAGGCCGAACGCCGAGACCAGCTGCGTCATGAACCGAACAGCTTCTTCGCCCACCTGGTGTGCGTCCACGAGTTGCTCCTGAGGTTCGCTGTCCTTCGACGGCTTGGGTGTGGGATCGGAATTTGGTTGCGTTGTGGCTTTGGCCACCTTGTCAGCCTGCGGTACACGCGGTGCGCGAACACGGGGCTTTGCCGCTGGGCGTTCGACGGTAGCGGTTTCCGTGCTGGCAGTGGCCTTGTCTTCCTTGTCGGCCTTGTCGGCACGCTTTCGGTCGCGGCGATCTACCTTCTGACGAGCTTGTGTCGGGCGTACCCTGGCACGAACACGGGCTTCACCGCGCACACGGCCGAACAAGCCTTGCTTGGGCTCCTCCAACACGTCGAAATCGGCGTCTTCTTCGTGAACGCCCAACTGATCGAGCGCCTTCTCTTTGGCCTCGGCAATCGTCTTGCCAGTGGTTTCGACCCATTCCATGCTGTTGACCTGCTACTTCTTCTTGGGGGAGCGACTGGGCCCATTGGGCCGTGCAGCCTTCCCGGTGGAGGTTGGGCGTGCCGAGGGCCGCCCCGAGGCGGGCGTCGGCTTGTTCTTGGGCGGGGTGACCCGCTTGCTGACCGCACCGGATGATGAGAGCTGCTTCTGTTCCTTGGCCGAAGCGAGGTCGCGCTTCGCCTGGCCGAACAACCCGGTGCCGCCGCCGTCCTTCTTGGAAAGCTCACGTGCGTGCTCACCAGCGCGTTGTGCCTGCTGGCCGAGCGACTCGTGCCCCTTGTAGAACCGGAACGTGATGTAGTAGTTGAGCCCGATGCGGAACACGGCCTGCGCCATGTAGTAGATGACAAGGCCAGTGAGGTAGAAGACGAGGAAGACGGCAAACACGACCGGCAGGTACTGCATCAGCTTCTGCTGCATCGGCGACACCGAGGGCGACACCGCCGCACGCGAGGCCACCATCCGCTGCTGGACGAAGTAGAGCACGCCGAGAGCCACCACCAACAAGGCGTAGAACACACCCTTGCTGAACGACTCCGTGATCACGTTCATGGGTGTGCGCGAGAGGTCGAGACCAAACGACAGCATTTCCCTCTTGCCGACCAGCGACTGGTAGAGCTGACTGCTCTTCTCGAGGAAATTCGGGGCGAAGGTTCCGTCGGCGGCCTTGTCGGAGGACAAGCCGTGCAGCACCTGATACATGATGATGAACACCGGCATCTGCAAGATCAACGGCAGGCAGGAGGCGAGCGGGTTGACCTTGTGCTCCTGGTAGAGCTTCATCATCTCTTCGTTGAGTTTCTGGCGATCGCCGCGGTGCTGGGTCTGCAGCTTTTTCATCTCCGGCTGCAGTTTCTGCATCTCCAGCATTCCCTTGGTGCTCTTCAGTACCAAGGGAGCTGTGACCAGCATCACCACGAACGCGATCATCGAGATGGCGATGATGTAGTTGTGGGTCAAGCTGTAGAACCAGGCCAACAACTTGGCGGGCTGCTCGAAAAACTTGATGGCGATCATACGATGAGACCCTTGCAATGGTTGGAGTGATCAGAATGACGGTGAACTGGCACGGGATCCCAGCCCGACGGACCGAACGGCCGGCAGCGCAGGAGACGCCGAATGGAGAGCCACAGCCCACGCATCGTGCCATGAACCTGCAGCGCCTCGACGGCATAGCTGCTGCAGGAAGGAGTGAACCGGCACGGCGACGGCCGACCCTCGGTCGCCCGTTGATAGGCGATGACCAGGCGTATCATCCGCGAATACGAGAGAGGAGATGGTTGAGATCGAACTGGAGTTCGACGTAGGAACGTGTGGCGGCGGCGGGTTGCGCGCCGAACAGATACATCCCCGGCGGCAGGCCGGCGTCGGACGACGCGTGCTGCAGCATGGCCCTGAGCCGGCGTCGCACACGGTTGCGTACGACGGCGGGTCCGAGCGCGCGACCCAGGGCGTACGCCACACGCGGTGGTGTGACGGTGCCTGGGGGATCGAGGACGTAGGTGCACCACAGCACTCCGGCCCGAGCGCGCCGCCCTTGTGAGGCAATGCGCGTAAACGCGCTGCGCTCTCGGATGCGCCAGATCAAGCCGAAAGACGGTGGCGACCCTTGGCGCGGCGGGACTTCAACACGTCCCTGCCGGCTCGGGTGCTCATACGGTGGCGGAAGCCATGCTTCTTCGCACGACGACGATTGTTCGGTTGGTAGGTGCGCTTCACGCAGCCCTCCTCGAGCCACTTTGTGGTGGCGGTTGACAGAGACGAAAGTTGCCGTGGCGCGCCGCACTACACCAGCCACGCCAATGGCCAGACGTCAAGACTAGGGGTGCGCGCACCAGAGTGGCAACCGAGCAGACAGAACCATTGCCCATCCGCGCCGTCCGGGACCACGGCTCGAAGACCGGCTTCAACGGGAAGGGTGCGCGCCTGCTAGCCTTCCCGCTCTGGTCTGCGACTTGTCCACACGATGTGGACAAGTATGTGGACATCATCCGATCGATGGGAAGGAGACGCTGGTGAGCGACCACGAGCAGCTGTGGACAGCCGTTGCGCAACTTCTTCGAGCACAGGTGTCGGAGGCAGTGTGGTTCTCCACGTTCCAGGACGTGGTCGCCCTCAACAGCGATTCTTCGATGCTGCGGGTGAGTGCGCCGAACGCACACGCCCGCGATCGCATTCTGTCGCGCTATCTGCCATTGGTGAGGGATGCTCTCGAGGAGATCGGGGCGTCGAACATCCAATTCGTCATCGAAGTCCAACTCGTCGACACCGAGCCGCAGCCGGACTGGGCGCCGGAACCGGCCGGACGCGAGCCAGCGAGCCATGTAAGTCACAGTCCTGGCCACAACGAAGTGCCGCTCGGCAGCAGCAGCACGTACATGGCCGATACCGGTGGTATGAACCCTCGCTACACGTTCGAGACGTTCGTGAAGGGCGCCAGCAACCAGTTCGCGTTGGCCGCCGCACTGCGCGTCGCCGAGACGCCAGGCCGCAGCTACAACCCGTTGTTCATCTACGGCTCCGCCGGCCTCGGCAAGACTCACCTGTTGCACGCGATCGGGCACTACGTGCACAACCACTACCAGCACGACGTGGTGCGCTACGTGAGCACGGAGACGTTCCTCAACGAGTACGTGGACGCCATCCGTACCAACACCACCGCCAACTTCAAGCGGCGCTACCGCGACATCGATGTGTTGCTGATCGACGACATCCAGTTCATGGAAGGCAAGGAGGGGCTCCAGGAGGAGTTCTTCCACACGTTCAACTCGCTGCACGGCGCCAACAAGCAGATCGTCATCTCCAGCGACCGCATGCCCGACGCCATCCCGACGCTGGAGGAACGGCTGCGTGGCCGGTTCAAGTGGGGCCTGATCACCGACATCCAGCCGCCGGATCTGGAGACGCGCCTGGCCATCTTGCGCAACAAGGCGGAGCGCGACCACAGCCCGGTGCCGGCCGAAACCTTGGAGTTCATCGCGTCGCGGATCACCACCAACATCCGAGAACTGGAAGGCGCGCTCATTCGCGTCACCGCCTACGCCAGCCTCAATGCGGTACCCATCAGCACGCACATGGCTGAAGGATTGCTGAGCGATCTGCTCACCGGGTCTTACGTCAAACCACGCACCGACGAAGAGTTGCTCAACGAGATCGCAGTGATCCTCGGCTACAGCGTCGAGTCCTTGCGCGGCAAGAGCCGCCAACGACCACTGGTCACCGCCCGCCAAACTGCGATGTACGTCTTTCGCGAGCTCACCGATCTCAGCTATCCCGCCATCGCCCGACTGTTCGGCGGTCGCGACCACACGACCGTCATCCATGCGGTCGACAAGATCCAGCGCCTGATGAAGGAACGCAAGCAGATCTACGATCAGGTCACCGACCTCGTGCAACGCTTGAAAAAAGCATGAGGGCGCGACTCACGTGCGATCGACCGCCGCGATTGCCTGTGCATGACCTGTGGGGCACGACCCGCCACGCGGGGGACAACTCATACTTGTCCCCCGAACTACACGCGAGTGGTTTTTCACCTGTGCGCGCGTGGGGAAAGTGCTGTGCACAGACTTTCGCCACCTACGCTGGCCGAACAGGGGGTTGTGCACAATCCACAGCCCTTATTACCTCTATTACCTTTGTACATCACCCCATGACGCGAAAGGGAACGCTGTGAAGTTCCGTTGTGAACGTGAAGCGCTGGCCGAAGCGCTCACCACCGCTGGCCGTGCGGCCACCGGCCGTACCGGTGCCTTGCCCGTGCTCTCCGGCTTGCGCCTCGAGCTCAGTGGCAATCAGTTGTCGATCACGGGCACCGACCTCGATCTCACCATCCAACTGTCGATCGAGGTGGGTGGCGAGAGCGACGGCGGCGTGGTGCTGCCGGCCCGGTTGGCCGCCGACATCGTGCGGTCGCTGGGCCAGGGCAAGGTCGATGTCGTTGCCGAGGGTGACGATGTCACGATCAGCAACGGCCGCTCCAACTTCACCGTGCGTCCATTGAGTTTCGACGACTATCCGAAGCTGGCATCGCCGGTCAACACGTCTGTGACGTTGCCGGCGGCGCAGTTCGGTGATGCTCTGCGGCAGGTGGTGCGTGCAGCGAGCACTGATGAAGCGCGGCCGATCCTCACCGGTGTGATGATGGCCGCCGAGGGTGACGGCCTGCGCATGGTGGCCACCGACTCGTACCGTCTCGCAGTACGCGACCTCGTTGGCCAGCAGGTGTTGGCTGTCGACCAGAAGGTGCTGATTCCCGGGCGCGCGCTCAACGAACTGCAGCGCCTGGTGGGCGGTGGCGAGGAGGTCACGATGCGCCTAGGCGATCGCGATGCGACGTTCGAGGTCGGTACCACTCGTCTGACCACCCGCCTCATCGAGGGCGAGTTCCCGAACTATCGCCAGTTGATCCCGCCGTCGCACCCGAACACGCTCACGGTCGAACGCGAGCCGCTGCTCGAGGCGATCCGGCGTGTGAAGATTCTCGCCAAGGACGCCACCCCGGTGCGTCTGCAGATGGGCGGCGACACACTGCGACTCACCGCGATCACCCAAGACGTCGGCAACGCGTCGGAAGAGCTCGATGCCCAGTACGTGGGCACCGAGCTCACCGTCGCGTTCAACCCCGACTATTTCGCGGCCGGCGTGGAAGCCTGCATCGGCGACTCGATCACGCTCTCCACGCTCGACGCGCTGAAGCCGGCCGTGGTGCGTGGCGTCGGGATCGACGACTACCTGTACTTGCTGATGCCCGTCCGCGTGCCGTAGTCGATGGCCGGAACCGGCCTCCCGTAGTGTGGCCTGCGCATGATCGTGACGCGACTGGAGCTTGTCGATTTCCGCAACTACGTCGAGGCTTCGTTCCAGTTCCATCACGGCATCACCGCTGTCGTCGGGTTGAACGGGCAGGGCAAGACCAACCTTGCCGAGGCACTCGCCTACCTGGCGTCGCTCGAGAGCTTTCGCGGGGCGCCCACCGAGGCCTTGATCCGCGTCGGTGCCGATACCGCCATCCTTCGGGCGACAGTGCTGCATCCCGATGGCCGGGAGGTGCTCGTGGAGCTCGAACTCTCGCGCCACGGACGCAACCGGGTGCAGGTGAACAAACAGCGGCTCGGCAGGTCGCGCGAGCTGCTGGGCGTGATGCGGGTGACGGTCTTCTCGCCCGACGACCTGGCTCTGGTGAAGGGTGGCCCGCAGGAGCGGCGGCGGTTCATGGACGACACGTTGGTGGCTCTGGCTCTGAAGTACGACGCGCTGCGGCTGGAGCTGGATCGGATCGTCAAGCAGCGCAACATGCTCCTGAAGCAAGCGAACGGTCGGCTGCATGACGACCTGCAGGTGAGCCTCGACGTCTGGGATGCGAAGCTCGCGCAGGTGGGGGATCAGTTCGGCCACGCCCGCTCGGTGCTGATCGCACGCCTGTCACCGATGGTGGCCGAGGCGTACGAGCAGCTGGCCGATCGCCCAAGCGCAGTGGAGTTGCGCTACGAGCCACCGTGGCGCCGGCACGGCCTTGTGCAGGCACTGGCGAGCGCTCGCACCGACGACGTGCGGCGTGGTGTCAGCACGGTCGGCCCGCACCGTGACGACGTCGAGCTGTTCATCGGCGGCCTGTCGGCACGTACCCACGCGTCGCAGGGTGAGCAGCGAACGCTGGCGCTGGCGCTGCGGTTGGGCGCTCATCGTTTGGTCGCCGAGAAGGCTGGCAGTAGCCCGGTGTTGGTGCTCGACGACGTGCTCAGCGAGCTCGATCCACGGCGCGCTGCCGCGTTGCTGACCCACCTGCCTCCGGGCCAGGTGGTGCTCACCACGGCGGGGGTGCTCCCGGACGCGGCCCACCCGGATGCGATCGTGCGCATCGAAGCCGGTGCCGTGCTGGCAGAGTGATGGGGTGAAGCGCGACGAACCGATCCGGCTTGGTGACAGCCTGCACCAGGTGGTGCGCTCGCTGCGCCCCGAGACCGGCCCAGCGGCGGCTCCGGCGGCAGTGATGGGCGGTGTGTTCGGCCGCTGGGAGGAAGCCGTCGGGGAGGCGGTGGCATTGCACGTGCAGCCGGTGAAGTTGGACGGCACGACGCTGGTGGTGAAGGTCGACGACCCTGCTTGGGCCACGCAACTGAAGTTCTTGGATAGCACGCTGCGCAAGCGGCTGCTCGAGGTCGCGGGTGCGACGATCGAGAAGATCGAAGTGCGGGTGTCGCGCTGACGTGAAGGGTCGGCGTCAGCGGCGATCGAACCAGCGACGGTGGAGAGGTCGTTCGACCACGATCCCGCAGGAGGTGCTCTCGTAGGCCTCGAGCTGCAGCCGGAGGTGCGGGTTGTGTGTGTACGGCGGGGCGTCGATGAAGGTGTTCTCGTGCCCGT
Source organism: Ilumatobacteraceae bacterium (assembly GCA_031420675.1). Classification (GTDB taxonomy): domain Bacteria; phylum Actinomycetota; class Acidimicrobiia; order Acidimicrobiales; family Ilumatobacteraceae; genus UBA668. Next base: position 30,229 of record JANONE010000062.1, read on the forward strand.
CGCGCTCGACTGTGTGATCGAAGCTGACGAGGAAGCCCTTCCTGCATAGGCGGCGAACCATCTCGTCGACGTCGCGCGGCCGGAAGATGACAGTGATGCCCGAGGCGAGCGTCGCATCGTTGGATGACAGGTTGTACTCGGTGGTGTGCACACCGACGCCGCCGGGGCGCAGGCACGCGGCCTGACGGACGACGAACTCGATCCCGGCCTCGATGGAGCCCAGATGCTCGAACGCACATGACGACCACGTGAAGTCGAACGACGAACGGAAACGCGTTGGGATCGCGTTCATGTCGACGAACTCGAACTGCACGAGCCGCTCGAAGTCGTCAGCGGAGCACAGGCTGCGCTCGCGCAGGTCGTCGAGCCGGGAGGCGTGCTGGCCCCTTTCGGACCAGCCCCCGTCGACACTGCTGGACTCATCGAGGTCGGTGGCCACGATGGAACAACCGCGAGCAGCGAAAGCCTCTGCGAGCGGCTCCTTGCCGACCCCGAAACCGAGGCCGCGACGGCCGTCTTGCAGCAATCCGCGTTCGTCCAACACCCCGTGGATGAAGCAGAACTCCCACAGCTTGCGGTGATAGTGCAGCGTCGTGTCGCCCAGTGCGACCTGCGCGCGTTGGTACCAGCCGGTGGTGAAATCACTCGCGTTGCACACCTTCGACATCAGCACCACGGGCAGCGTAGACCGGCCGGCGGAATCGCCCCCGCCGCGCTCGCCGCCGGCGCTCGCAGAGTTCTCCGCAACACCGTCACCCTCCGCCTCTTTGTGACACCCCTCGGGTAGGCTGTGCTGTACTCGCGACGACGGCTGCAGCGCAGGAAGCCAGCCCACGTGTCGCCCACAAAGGCGCAGGTCAACACCTGTATTCCTCCGAAACGATCGAGGTGCGCGTGTCGTCCGACACCAGACAACCCAGTACCGACTACACCGCGAAGGACATTCAGGTCCTGGAGGGTCTCGACCCGGTCCGCAAACGCCCCGGAATGTACATCGGTTCCACCGGTCTGTCGGGCCTTCACCACCTCATCTGGGAGGTCGTCGACAATGCGGTCGACGAGGCGATGGCCGGCTTCGCCTCCCGCATCGGCGTCACGCTGCTGGCCGATGGCGGCTGCCGCGTCGACGACAACGGTCGTGGTTTTCCGGTCGATCCGTATCCCTCCGGCCCGCACAAGGGCAAGAGCGCGGCCGAGGTCGTGCTTACCGTGCTGCACGCCGGCGGCAAGTTCGGGGGCGAAGGGTACAAGGTGTCCGGCGGTCTCCATGGAGTGGGTGTCAGCGTGGTCAACGCGCTCAGCGAGCGGCTGTTCCTGGAGGTCGACAAGCAGGGCAAGCGCTACCAGCAGGAGTACGCGAAGGGCGGCAAGCCGCAGGGCAAGCTCACCGAGGTGGGGCCCACGCCGGCGCGCGGGCGCAGCAGCGGCAGCACCGTCACGTTCTGGCCGGACCCCACAGTGTTCATCGCCGAGGGCACCGAGTTCGTCACCCGCACCGTGCTCGAGCGGCTGCAGACGATGGCATTCCTCAACAAGGGCTTGGAGATCGTTTTCCGCGACGAACGGCCGGAGAAGGAGCAGGAGGTCACGTACCAGTACAAGGGCGGCATCGTCGACTTCGTGAAGCACCTCAACCAGTCGAAGGACGCCTTGTTCAGCAAGGTTGCCCACTACGAGGACGAGGACACTGCGGGTGGGCAGACGCTCGACATCGCGATCCAGTGGAACACCGGCTACTACGAGGGCATCCACGGCTACGCCAATGGCATCTCCACCATCGAGGGCGGCATGCACGTGGAGGGCTTCAAGACGGCACTCACCAGCGTGGTCAACAAGTACGCACGCTCGAAGAACCTGCTGAAGGAGAAGGACGACAACCTCCTCGGCGAGGACATTCGCGAGGGCCTCACCGCCATCGTCTCGGTCAAGCTCCGCGACCCGCAGTTCGAGGGTCAGACCAAGGCCAAGCTGGGCAACGTGCCCACGCGCAGCTTCGTGCAGAAGGCCACCAACGAGCGCCTCGCGGAGTGGCTGGAAGAGAACCCCGTCGAGGCCAACAAGCTGGTCAAGAAGGGCCTCGCGGCGGCACAAGCCCGTGTGGCCGCCAAGAACGCGCGCAACGCCATCCGCCGCAAGACGGCGCTGGCCGGCGCCGGCATGCCCGACAAGCTGAAGGACTGCAGCAGCGGCAATCCGGAGGAGAGCGAGATCTTCATCGTCGAGGGCGACTCTGCCGGGGGTTCGGCGCTCAACGCCCGCGACCCGCGCACGCAGGCGCTGCTACCGATCCGCGGCAAGATCCTCAACGTCGAGCGGTCCCGTCTCGACAAGATGTTGAAGAACAACGAGATCCAAGCGCTGATCACCGCCATCGGCGGCGGCGTCGGCGACGAGTTCGATGTCGCCAAAGCTCGGTACCACAAAGTGATCATCCTGTGCGACGCCGACGTCGACGGCAGCCACATCCGCACGCTGCTGCTCACGTTCTTCTTCCGCCAGATGCGCACGATGGTGGAGGCCGGGTTCGTCTACATCGCGCAGCCGCCCTTGTTCTCCACGCTGGTCGGCAAGGAAAAGGTGTACCTGAAGGACGAGCACGCCAAGAACCGTTTCCTCGAGGCTCACCCCAACCACAAGAACGATTTCAACCGGCTGAAGGGCCTCGGCGAGATGGACTGGCAAGAGCTCAAGCCCACCACCATGGACGTCTCCACCCGCACCCTGCTGCAGATCACGGTCGAGGAAGCTGCCCTGGCCGACGAGATCACCAGCGTGCTGATGGGTGACGACGTCGACCTTCGCAAGCAGTTCATCACCACCAACGCCCGCGACGTCCGCAACCTCGACTTCTGAGCTGAGACATGACCGACACCCCCACCCCACCCTCTCCATCCAACGACGACGATGGCACCAGCCACGACCTGATCGAGCCGATCCAACTGCAAGACGAGATGGAGCGCAGCTTCCTCGACTACGCGATGTCGGTCATCATGTCGCGCGCGCTGCCCGATGTGCGCGACGGCCTCAAGCCGGTGCACCGCCGCATCATCTGGGACATGGAGCAGCAGGGTTTTCGCCCCAACCGACCGCACGTGAAGTCGGCGCGTGTCACCGGCGACACGATGGCCAAGTACCACCCGCACGGCAACTCGGCCATCTACGACGCGTTGGTGCGCATGGCCCAGCCGTTCAGCCTGCGCCACCCCCTCATCGACTTCCACGGCAACTACGGGTCACCCGACTTCGGCGCCGCTGCCGAGCGTTACACCGAATGTCGTTTGCACCCGTTGGCGATGCAGATGCTGGCCGACATCGACGAGGAAACCGTCGACATGTTGCCGAACTACGACAACACGATGGAGCAACCGGCGGTGCTGCCGGCCCGCTTCCCCAACCTGTTGGTCAACGGCAGCCAGGGCATCGCGGTGGGCATGGCCACCAGCATCCCGCCGCACAACCTGGGCGAGGTGATCGACGCCACCATCCACCTGATCGACCACCCCGAGGCCACCCCCGACGACCTGATGCAGTTCGTGAAGGGCCCCGACTTCCCGACGGGCGGCACCATCCTCGGCCGCGCCGGCATCATCGACGCCTACCGCACCGGTCGCGGCAGCATCAAGATGCGGGCCAAGGCCGCCATCGAAGAGGGCAAGCGCGGCCAGATGCAAATCCTGGTCACCGAGCTGCCGTACCAGACGAGCTGCAACTCGATCGCCAGCCGGATCCAAGAGCTGGTCGACGGTGGCGAGCTCGATGGCATCGCCGACGTCAACGACGCGTCGGCGGCTGCCAAGACCAACCTCGTCATCACGCTCAAGCGCGATGCCAACGCCAACGTGGTGATGAACAACCTGTTCAAGCTCACCTCGTTGCAGACCAGCTTCCCGGTCAACATGGTGGCGCTCGTTGATGGCGTGCCGCGCACACTGAACCTGTTGCAGGCGCTGGAGGGCTACGTCCGCCACCAGGTTGCTGTCATCACCCGGCGCACCGAGTTCCGTCTCGGTAAGGCCAAGCGGCGCGAGCACATCCTCGAAGGCCGCATCAAGGCCCTCGACGTCATCGACCGGATCATCGCCCTCATCCGCGCCAGCGACGACGCTGCCGCGGCGAAGGTCGGCCTGATGGCTGCGCCGTACGAGTTCAGCGAGATCCAGGCCACCGACATCCTCGAGATGCGTCTGTCGCAGCTCACCCGGCTCAGTCGCATCGATCTGCAGACCGAGCTCGGCGACGTGCGAGCCCGCATCATCGAGCTGCAGAGCATCCTCGACTCGCCCGAGAAATTGCGCGGCGTGATCAAGACCGAGATGCTGGCGATCAAGGGAGAGTTCGCCACGCCGCGCGTGTGCCCCATCACATACGACTCGGGTGAGATGAGCATCGAGGATCTCGTCGACGACAAGGAACTGGTCGTGGTGATGACCGAAGCGCAGTACGTCAAGTCTGTGCCGGCAGCATCGTTCAAGACTCAGGGCCGTGGCGGCCGTGGTGTCAGCGGTGCCAAGCTGAAGAGCGACGACATCGTGCGCCACGTGATCTTCACCACGGCGCACGCGTTCCTGCTGTTCTTCAGCAACCGTGGCAAGGTCTACCGCCTGCGGGCGATGGACGTGCCCGAGCGCGAGCGCACTGCCAAGGGCATGCCGATCGTCAACCTGCTGCCGTTGCAGGCGGGTGAAACCATCCAGGCCATCATCGACACTCGCGACTTCGCCGGCGAACGCAACCTGTTCTTCGCAACCCGTTTGGGTGTGGTGAAGAAGACCGCGTTCAACGAGTACGACAGTGGCCGTCGCGACGGGCTGATCGCGATCAACCTGCGCGATCACGACGAGCTGGTGAAGGTGATCGAAACCAGCGGCAGTGACGACATCTTCATCGTGTCGCGCAAGGGCCTCACGATTCGTTTCAACGAGCGCGAGGTGCGGCCGATGGGCCGTGCGGCTTCGGGTGTGCGTGGCATGAAACTGAGGCCCGGCGACGAACTGGTGTCGGTGGATGTCGGTCGCGACGACACGGCGATCCTGATGGTCACCGAGTCGGGTTATGGCAAGCGCACCCAACTCGATCGCTTCAATCCGCAGGGCCGTGGTGGTCAGGGTGTGATCGGCATCCGTCTCACCGGCAAGAAGGGCCAAGTGGTCGCCGCCTTCATGGTGGGCCTCGAGGACCAGATCGTGGCCGTCTCCAGTGGCGGTGTCACCATTCGCATGCCGGTTCGCGACATCAGCTCGCAGGGCCGCGATGCCACCGGCGTGCGTGTGATGAGCCTCGACAACGGGCAGACCGTGGCCTCGGTGGCTCCCATCCTGGCCAACGACGAAGAGGACTAGCCACCGCTCCAGCACCCGACGCGGTCACCCAATACTTCTTGCGCTCGGCGCCACCTTTGCGGCTTCGGCCGCCGCAACCGAAAGTTCCTGCGAACAGGGGTGTGCGATGTGTCAGCGAGTTGTGATGGGTGGACGACGACGTCGCGACCAGGGGCAAGCAACGGTGTTGCTCCTGGCTGTGGTGGCGTTGGTAGTGGTGGTGATGGTCGCCACGGCACATTTCGGGGCGCGGCTGGTCGATCGTGCGCAGGCGCAGGTGGCCGCCGACGCGGCGGCACTCGCCGGCGTGAGCGGCGGCCGGTCGGCGGCAACGCAGCTGGCGAGCGCCAACGACGGGGTCTTGCTGTCGTTCGCCGCGGTCGGCGACGACGTGCAGGTGGTGGTCCGTGTCGGCGATGCGTCGGCGGCCGCGCGTGCGACGCGCGCCCCCTGACGGCCCACCGTTGCCTACACTCCCCACGTGGACAACGGCGTGCCTCCCACCGACAAGCGCACCTCAATGAGGCCATCCGGTGGTGGCGGCGCGAAGTCGCGCGCCGGGCAGCCCCCCGATCCGCGCACCGAAGGGTCCAACACCAACGGCGAGACGAACGGCGATGGCGACACGAACGGCGATGGCAAGGCGAAGGGTGTCGGCTCGCTCGGTGGACGGTTGGCTGCGCAGGCGAAGAAGCAGGCCGCGAGGAACCCGCGTAAACGCGCCGGTACCGGGGCGGTCGATGCAGCCCGCACGCACACTCCGCCGACGGCGGTGGAGGCGCGCGCGCCGGTTCTGGAGGGTCCGGTTCTGGAGGGTCCGGTTCTGGATGCATCGGCACCCATGGGCGCGCGCCTGACGGCCGATTCGGCACTCGTCGACGTCCCGCGTCTCCCCCTGCTGTTGCCACCGATCGTCGCTGCCGAACCCGAACCCGAAGTCGAAGTCACACCCGACGGGCACGTGGCGTCGCCGGAACCGACTGCACTGGTGCAGGTCGTGCCGCCCGCAGACGGTCTCGACACCGCGAGCTTGCTGGTGCTCGCACCGGAGTTCACCGACACCGACGGCACTGACGGCTTGCCGTCTTTGGCTCGCCCGAAGAAGCCGATGCGGGCGCTGCGTAAGCCGGTGGTGGTGAAACGTCGTCGGCCGCGAGTGCGCAGGGTCACGCGCGTCGTGCGCCATGTCGACACGTGGAGCGTGTTCAAGGTTGCGGTCGTCTTCAATCTGTTCCTGTACGGCGTGTGCCTGACCGCCGGCGTCCTGCTGTGGCAGGTTGCACAGAACACGGGCACGGTCGACAACATCGAACGCTTCTTCGAGAGTTTCGGCTGGGAGCAATTCCAGCTCAACGGCGGCGAGATCTTCCACAACGCATGGATCGCCGGTCTGTTCGTGGTGGTCGGCCTGACCGGGCTGGCAGTGCTGATGGCCACGCTCTTCAACCTGATCACCGACCTGGTTGGCGGTATCCGGGTGAGCGTGTTGGAGGAAGAAGTCGTCGCTCGTGAGGAGCGCGGTCTGGGCTGGCGACGGGCACTTCGACGTCAGCCGGAGCCGGCCGAGGGGCCGACGACGGAGACCGCCGAGGGGCCGGAAACCGTTTGAGTGTTTTCCGGAGCGCCCGCTAGAGTTGCCTACCGCTACTGGGGCTATAGCTCAGTTGGTTAGAGCGCATCCCTGATAAGGATGAGGTCCACAGTTCGATTCTGTGTAGCCCCACTTCAAAGTACCTGGTAGAGCACCTAAGAGGCTCCCGGGAACGGGGCTCTCGGCTGGTCCAAGTCCACGACAGGTCGGCGAGAAATTGCCATGACGGTGAACACCGTTATCGGTCGAGCGCTTTTCGGTCGCCCCGGGGCTTCCCTATTCTTTGGGCCTCCCGGCATGAATGTGGGTCGATCTAGGGATCTGCGGTCCAACGGCGTTCGTGTGGGAGGACGTGGTTGATGGGTCCGAGGGTGATCATGATGAGGGCGAGGGCGGCGTTGGCGGAGTGGAAGCCGTAGGCCCGGTTGATGATCAGCCGGACCCTTCGGTTGAGTCCTTCGTGGCGGGCGTTGTTGATCCCGAGTCGCACTGCGGCGAGGATGCCGTCGCGGCGTTTGCGGATCGTTTTGGCGGCGGTGACGAACGGCTTGAGCCTGCTACGTGACGCTTTGGAGCAGAACCGGTCGAGGAGCATGGCGACCTCGTCGGTGGTGAGGTCGCCGGCGAACACGGCGCGTAGCGCTTCTTTGAGTGCGTAAGCGCGCCACAGGTCGCCTCCTTTGCGTTTGAGCTTGCGCAAGGTAGCGGCCTGGTCGTCGGTGAGGTCGCCGGGGTTCTTGAGCAGCGCCCAGCGGGCGCCTTTGAACCGGCGGGCGGCGTCTTGGTCGGGCAGCAGGCGCAGCTCCTGCCACACCTGGCGGCGGACCTTGTCCAACGCGACGGTGACGAGCTGGACCACATGAAACGGGTCGTAGCAGATGATCGCCTTGGTCGCGTGGCCGGGCTTGCGCGCCGACTTCTCGTAGGCGGGGCCCATGTCCATCGACATCGCGGTGATCGCTTCGGAGCGTTCCTGGCCGAGCTCATCGAAGAAGCGGTCCAGCGTGGCGGTGTCTTTGCCTTCCTTGCCCACACGAACCTGCCGCGACGATGGTCCGAGACCAACGTGATGTACGAGTGGCCCTTGCGCCACGAGACCTCGTCGACGCCCACGACGAAGAGGTTGTCGAGCCGGTTGGGGTCGAGCCCGGTCTCCATCACTCGTTCGATGATGCGCCCGGTGGTGTCCCAGTCGATGCGCATCAGGCGACACAGCGCGGTCTTGTCCATGGTGGTGGACAGCCACCCGACCAGATCCTCGAAATCGCGAGTGAAACGCGACCCGCTCCGAGCGAAGGGAACGCCTTCGGTGCGCACCCCATGGTCGAGGCAGCGCACCCGGCGCAGATCGGCGCGCACCTCCAGACGCCACCAGCCCAGGTCGAGATGCCGCCACGACGAGGAGACCGGCCCGGTGTCGTGGCGGGCCTTGATGGTGAACTCGCACTTCGGGCAGTGCAGCTTGCGGCTCCGCGGCCTGACGGTGACCACCACCCTGGCGCGACGGAACACCACGGCGCAGACGGTCACCCCGGACAGGTCCAGCAGGCGCTTGAATGCAGTGTTGACACGCACGGGTTCGGGTCTCCTCGGCTCGGTTTGCTTCGCAGCTCCGAACCTAGAGAACCGTCCGTGCGTGTCACGCGGATGGGGTCGGGCACGCGGTCGCCGATCGTCCCGCGTAGGACCGCCGCCAAACGGACACGGATCACCCGACGAGCTACCGGCGCCAAGACCCCTGCCCTACAAGGACAACCGGCGCGTCATCCCACGAGAACACCCACATTCATGCCGGAAGACCCTATTCTTTCCCGAAGTCCTCAAGTCTCGTCAAGCACCCGCCGATGAGTAGCGAGACATTTTCGCCTACAGGCGACGAGTCAGGTACAAGGCGGGAGAAAGACATGAAGCGTATATCGAAGATTGCAGTTGGCGCAGCCGTCGCGGTCAGTGTGGCGGGCGGCGGGATTGCTTGGGCCTCGTGGTCGGCCAACGGAAGCGGTTCGGGACGTGCCGGTTCGCTTACAGCGCAGTCGGTAACGGTGACAGCTGTAACCGGCGCGGCCGACCTCTACCCCGGGTTCACGAACGGCGATCTGTACTTCACGCTTACCAATCCCAACCCTTATGCGGTGACATTCACGGCGATGTCTTCCGGCGCGGTCACCTCCAGCAACATCACGACCTGCCCATCCAGCAACGTCACAGTCGACGCGACTGCGACCGGACTCACTATCAACGTGGCGGCGGGCGCGACAAGTGCCACGGTCTCGATTCTTGACGTGGTCAACATGGCCACTGCTGCACCGGACGGGTGCCAGGCCAAGACGTTCGACATCGTCCTGACCCTCACCGGTATACAGAGCTAGCCCTACGAGTTCCCGGCTGATGAGGCTCATGTTGCGCCGAGCGGCGGTCGCCACGTTGTTGACGGCCGTCGCTTGTGTCGCGTCTCCGGTTGGGATGGCAAGGGCCGGCTTCGCCGCTACCGGCTTGGGCGCCGGGCGGGCGGCTGCCCAGACCGTCGCGGCGGCGGCTACGCCTACTGCCTCGGCGGTCATGCAGGACGTCACCGTATCGTGGGCCGCGACCACGATGTCCGCCGGGACGCCAGTGACGGGCTACATCGTGCGCCGTTACAACGGGGCGCTCGTGCAACAGACGATCCTGGCCGGCTGCGCCTCGGTCACGACCAACGGATGCGTTGAGAACACCGTGCCCGGCGGCACGTGGACGTACTCCGTTCAGGCCACTCGTGATAACTGGCTCGGCGCTGAGAGCGCGCGCAGCAGCCCGGTGACTGTAACG
>JANONE010000063.1:0-4777 GCA_031420675.1 Ilumatobacteraceae bacterium
GCGTGGCGGCAGCAGCCTCGGCGGCCTCGGCGGCGCGACCGATCACATCGGTCGCAGCTCGCCGGTTCTGTGCGATCACCGGTACCAGCACTGCAGGCCGGGTGTAGACGGCATCGAGGTTGCTGTGCGCCGCCCGCAGGCTGGTGGCAGCGGCGCGCAGGCTGGTGGCGGCGGCGACGGTGTCGCCGCCGTCGAGGTCCTCGAGGCCGTCGAGCAGCAACTGGTAGCCCTTGCCGGCGTCGGTGCGCGCTGCCGCTGCGCCGGCGGCCATGCCGGCGCCTGCGAGTGCGACCAGCACGGCCACGCCGAGGCCGGCGAACATGATGCGCCGGCGCACATAGCGCTGCCGGCGGCGGAGGCCGGCAATGACGACGAGGCCGACGATCGCGAGCGCGACGAGGCCGGAGAGGAAGAAGAATCGATCCAGCTGCAGGCGGAACACCACCTGCACCGTGACGGCGACGATGCCGGCGCGCAGTGCGGAGTGGTTGGCTCTATTGGCGCCGATCCACATCGCGGCTGCCATCGATGCCCAGGCCAGCCCCATCAGCCACAACGGTCCGAATGATGCGGCCATCGACGCGAGGCCGGCGGCGGTGAGCAACGCCCACCACGGCGCGGTCGCGCCGATCCAGGTGACGAATGCCGCGGCGCCGAAGCAGAGCACCAGGTCGGGTGCCGCGTTACCCGTCGGCTCGCATCCGGCGAAGGCGGCTCCCACGCCGGCGAGGGCGGCGATGCCGAGGATGACCAGCGAGTCGCGGTGGGTGATCGTGTTGCGGCGGTTGGTGCTCATCTGGTTTGCTCAGCTCGGCTCGGTGGACGGCGCGCCCGCACCGACAGCAGGTGCCGAACGCATCCATTCGATGGTGGCCCGCAGGCCATCGTCGAAGGGCACCGGCTGCACATCGGGGAACAGCGCGAGCAGGCGCGAGCAGTCGGCCTGGCTGTGCGGCACGTCGCCCGCGCGGCGTTCGACGTGCCGACGTTCCACCGGGTGCCCGAGCTCGGCCTCGATGCGGGTTATGACGTCGAGCAGGCGCACACGTGAGCCTAAGGCGAGGTTGATGGGAATGTCGCTGGTGATCTTGCGTACGACGGCCTCCGCAAGCGTGGCAGCGATGGTGCCGACGTACGTGAAGTCGCGGCTCTGTTCGCCGTCGCCGTGCACGATGAGGGGCTGGCCGGACAGCGCGGCGTCGACGAACGCGGGGATGACCGCGGCGTACGAATGGCCCGCCGGTTGCAGCGGCCCGAACACGTTGAAGAACCGGAAGGCCAGCGCGGGCAGGCCGTAGGAGTTGGCCCATGCGAGCGTGTACGACTCGGTGGCCAACTTGGTGGCCGCGTACGGCGACATTGGCCTGGTGGCGAGATCCTCGTGCTTGGGCAAAACCGGGTTGCTGCCGTACACGCTGCTGCTGCTGGCGACGATGGTGTGCAGGTTCGCGTGCCGGCGGGCCGCTTCCAGCACCATGGCCGTGCCGGTGGCGTTGTTGAGGTGGCTGGCCATGGGGTCGGCGACGCTGCGCGGCACGCTGCCCAGGGCGGCGAGGTGCACGACGGCTGTCGCACCCGCGAACACCTCGTCGAGCGCCTCGTCGTCGAGGATGCTGCCTTCGACGAAGCGCACGGGCAGGCCGGCGATGTTGGAGGCGCTACCGGTGGCGAGGTTGTCGAGCACCACCACCTCGTCGACGCCGGGTGTGGCGAGCAGCCGCCGGCAGAGGTTGGCGCCGATGAAGCCGGCTCCGCCGGTGACCACTACTCGCATGTGGGTGCAGGTTACGCGAACGGTGTGGCCGACGACGCCGATGGGCGGTCGACCCTGGTGAGACGGTGGAGCAGCTCACCGCAGCGTGCGTCGTTGAGTTCCTCGGCGTGGTGGCCGAGCATCAGCACGCCTTGCTCGAGGATGTCGGACTCGATGGCGATGGTCGACACCCGTTGGATGGACGGGTGAATCGTGGGCTGCTCGTACTCGTCGAGCGCCGTCAGCTCCTCGACCAGCTTCTCACCGGGCCGGGTGCCGGTGATGCGGATCTCGACGTCGGTGCCGGGCTTGCGGCCGGACAGGCGGATCATGCGCGTGGCGAGGTCGTAGATGGAAACGGGTTCGCCCATGTCGAGCATGAACACCTCGCCACCGGTCTTGGGGTCTGCCATGGCGCCGGCCTGCAGCACCAGTTGCACCGCTTCCTTGATGCTCATGAAGAACCGGGTCATGCGTCGGTCGGTGACGGTGACCGGGCCACCGGCTTCGATCTGACGCATGAAGGTGGGCACGACGCTGCCGCGACTGCCCAGGACGTTGCCGAAGCGCACTGCGCAGTACGCCGCGTGCCGGGGAGCGCGATTGATGACCAGCTGTTCGCACACCCGCTTCGACGCGCCCATGACCGACGAGGGGTAGACGGCCTTGTCGGTGGAGATCATGACCAGGCGCTCGACACCAATCTCGAGTGCCGAGTCGAGCACGTTGGAGGTGCCGATCACGTTGGTGCCCACTGCTTCGGCGGGGTGGGCCTCCAGCAGCGGTACGTGCTTGTGCGCGGCAGCGTGGAACACGACGCTGGGGCGGTGGGTGTTGAAGACCATCTGCATCTGACGCCGGTTGCGGATGTCGGCCAGCACTTGCACGATCGGGCCGTCGAGGTCGCCGGCGATGTCGTGCAGGTGGGTTTCGTCGTGGTCGAGCAGGACCAGCTTGAGCGGGGCGCAGGCGGCGACCTGGCGGGCGATCTCGCTGCCGATGGAGCCCCCGGCACCGGTGATGAGCACGCAGCGGCCGGTCAGCATCTCGGTGACAGCGAGCAGGTCGGTCTCCACCTGCTCGCGTCCCAGCAGGTCTTCGATGCGCAGGTCGCGCACGTCGCGCAATGAGGCGCCGCCGCGCATGGCGGTGGACATGCCGGGCACGATCTTCAGGGCCACATCGGCTGCCTCGGCAGCGCCGGCGGCCCGGCGGATGGTGGCCTGGGGAGCGTTGGTCATCGCGAACACGGCGAGGTGGGCGCCGGTGGCAGCCACCACTTGGGGCAGGTCGTCGATGCCACCGAGCACGTCGATGCCCATGAACGAACGGCCCTGGTGCGCGCGGTCGTCGTCGATCACTGCGACCGGGCGGAAGCCGGCGCGCGGGCTGCGCAGCATGTCGGCGACCAGGCTGGCGCCGGCATCACCCGCGCCGATGACCACCACGCGCAAGCCGGGCTGCTCGCTGGAGCGGCGGAACGAGAACAGGCGCGACTGGAAGCGCACGAGGGCCATGAGGAAGGTGGTGACGACGGTGCCGCTGAACACGACCGAGAATGGCATGTGACGCTCGACGAGCTCGACGAGCAAGAGGCAGAGCCCGATGATGAGGCCCGACAGCACCAGGCGCCGGGCCTCGTACATGCTGGCGTGGCGCCACAGCTTGCCGTACAGGCCCAACGCGGTGTTGGTGGCGACCACGAGCAGCAGTGCGATGGGGAGGAACATGCGGAACGACCGCCAGAAGCTCTCCGGTACGGCGCCGTCGAATCGCAGTACGAGCATGGCGGTGAACGCACAGTAGGTGAGCAATAGGTCGAGCACCACGACCACGAGGTCGCTGCGTACCTGCACGGTGCGTGATGCCATTCGGGCCCAGAGGCCCCTGCGACTCGATTCGTTTACTTCAGCCATATGACCTCCCGCAGCCCTAGGCAAGAAAGACACGCTACCGGCGGGTAGGAGCTTCGTCCAGGGTAGGTATCGGCGTCCACGCCATGAACATTGAGCCGAAATCAGGCCTCTGCGGGGAAGCCTTCGGATGGTCGGCTGCGGGGGTAGCGTCGGCGGCTGTGGCAGCTCGTGTGCTCTGGGTGATCAAGGGTCTCGGTCCGGGTGGGGCCGAGCGGTTGCTCGTTGCGGCGGCGCATGCCCACCACCTCGATCAGTTCACCATCGAGTGCGCATACGTGCTGCCGTGGAAGGACCACCTCGTCGCAGCGTTGGAGGTGGCTGGGGTTCGCACTCAGTGCGTCAGCCGGCGGCGCACGGATCGGCGCTGGCCGTTGCAGCTGGCGCGGCTGGTTCGCTCCGGCGAATGGGATGTGGTGCACATCCACTCTCCGCTGCCGGGTGCTGTCGCCCGCATCGCGGCCCGCACGATGCCGAAGGCGAATCGGCCGCGGCTGATGAGCACGGAACACAACCGGTGGGAGACGCATCGCTTGCCCACTCGGCTGCTCAACCGGTGGACGGGGCGTTGGGACGACATCGACTACGCGGTCACCGACGAAGTCCGTGAGTCGATGCGGGGCGCAGTTCGCCGGCGGGTCACCACGTTGCAGCACGGCATCGACGTGGCCGGCGTGGCGGCGCAGCAGACTGACCGCGAGTTGGTGCGAGCCGAGCTGGGCATCAGGCCCGGAGAGATCGCGGTGGTCACTGCCGCCAACTTTCGCCCGCAGAAGGATTACCCCAGCCTGTTGCGCGCCGCCCGGCTGCTGGCCGACCGCGAGGTGCCCGTGCGCATCGTCGCCATCGGCCAGGGCCCGCAGGAGCGCGAGATCCGAGCGCTGCGCGAAGAGTTCATGCTTGCTCACCGCGTCATCCTCACCGGCTACCGCGACGACGCAGTGCGGGTGATGGCGGCGTGCGACGTGTTCACGTTGGCATCGAAGTGGGAGGGCCTGCCGGTGGCCCTGATGGAGGCGCTGGCGGTTGGTCTACCTGTGGTGGCGACGGCAGTGGGGGGCGTGGCCGAGCAGATGCACGACGGGGTAGACGCGCTGCTGGTGCCTCCGGG
>JANONE010000064.1:0-1708 GCA_031420675.1 Ilumatobacteraceae bacterium
GGCTGCAGACGGACGCATCCACGCCACCTTCAACCAGACAGTCGCTCGTACCGGTCGGCTCAGCAGCGATCAGCCGAACTTGCACAACATTCCGGTGCGCAGTGACGAGGGCCGGCTGTTCCGCAAGGCGTTCATCCCCGGGCCCGGCAACATCTTGCTGGTGGCCGATTACAACCAGATCGAACTGCGGTGCATCGCCCATCTGGCCGGCGATCCGGGCCTGATCGAGGCGTTCGAGACCGGCCAGGACATCCACAACGCCACGGCCTCGCGAGTGTTCGGCGTGGCACCGGCCGACGTCACGCTGGAGATGCGGTCGAAGGCCAAGATGGTCAGCTACGGCCTGGCCTACGGCATGGAGTCGTACGGTCTGGGTCAGCGGTTGGGCATACCGACCGACGAGGCCGCCGTCATCCTCGACGCGTACTTCGTGGCGTTCCCCAACGTGAAGGCATACATGGAACGCACCGTGGTCGAGGCGCGCATGCGCGGCTACACCGAGACCCTGTTCGGTCGCCGTCGCCCGATTCCCGAGCTGTCGAACAGCAACTTCCGCATCCGCCAGGCCGGCGAGCGCCAAGCCATGAACGCAGGCATCCAGGGCCTGGCGGCCGACATCTTCAAGGTGGCGTTGGTGCGCATCGACGTCGCGCTCAGCGACGCCGGCGTAGCCAGCCGACTCGTGCTGCAGGTGCACGACGAAGTGTTGGTGGAGGCGCCCGAAGCCGAGATGGAGCGCGTCGGCCCGCTGGTGATCGATCTGATGCGCGGCGCCGCCGAGCTCGACGTGCCGTTGGAAGTGAACGTCGCGTGGGGCAAGACCTGGGCCGCCGGCAAAGGCTGATGGCCAGTCCCGACCACCAGCAACGTCCCGACCACCGGCACTGGTTCGAGCCGATCGCGGAGCATCTCGGTAGTGCGTACTTGCGGTACTCGTTCACCAAGGGCACTCGCCAGGAGATCGACTTTCTGATGGACGCGCTGCGGTTGCGGCCAGGAATGCGGGTGCTCGACGTCGGGTGCGGGCCCGGCCGGCACGCCCACGAACTGGCCCGGCGTGGGCTGTACGTGCACGGCGTCGACATCAGCGAGCGGTTCGTGGATCTCGCTCGCGAGCACGCGCCGGGTGGTGCCACCTTCGAACGGCTCGACGCCCGCGACCTTGCGTTCGCCGCCGAGTTCGATGTGGTCATCTGCCTGTGTCAGGGCGCGTTCGGGCTGATGACGGCCAATGGCGACGACGAACTGGTGCTGGCCGGCATGGCGCGAGCACTGCGGCCCGGCGGGCTGATGGCACTCAGCGCGTTCAATGCCTATTTCGCAGTCAAGTACTTCGCCAATGACGAGGCGACGGGTGCCACCTTCGACGCTGCCACCGGCGTGAGCCACGAACGCACCGAGGTGCGCAGCGAGACCGGCGAGGCTCGCCAGGTCGACCTGTGGACCGGTTGCTACACACCGCGGGAGCTGCGCGTGCTGTTTCGCGTTGCGGGCCTCACGGTCGACTCGATCAGCAGCGTGGAACCGGGAGGTTACGCACTGACAACGCCTACTACGGAGTCCGCCGAATTCTTGGTGATCGCACAGCGGGACTGATGCCACACGGCGGGTCCGCTGGTATCCTCCACGGGTCCGGAATCCGCCGGTTCTTGTGTCTATTGTCCGTCCGAAAGCGATCTTCCCTTGTCCGACACCGCTACCGCCTCCC
>JANONE010000065.1:0-3190 GCA_031420675.1 Ilumatobacteraceae bacterium
GACGATGACCGCGGTCCGCCCCTCGAGTGGCTGCCGGGCTCGGTCGCCGCGGAAGCGTCGGGCCCGCCGTTCCAGCTCCGCGCGCTCACGGGCCTCGACCGCGGCGAGCTGCCGTTCGGAGACCTGCGTGAGCCGGACGACCTCGTCGTTGATGACCCGTACCCCGTCCTCACCGATCGCGCCCATCCCCAGCTCTGGCTGGCACGGGACGCCGAGCTTGCGGACGACGATGACATCGAGCGGTGCATCGAGGGCGCGGGCGACCTCGGTCGCGACCGGAACACCGCCGCGCGGAAGACCGAGCACGACGATGGCTTCATCGCCGAGGTGCTGCAACCGCTCGCCCAGACGACGTCCCGCATCGACACGATCCACGAAAGTCATGACGACCTCCTCGCTCCTGTGATCGTCTCTCCGGAAACGGACCTCCACTAGGGGCGATCGTCCTCCATCACGACGTCACGTGTTGCCCGAGGAGGTTCGGCGAGGTCCTCGTCGCGATGCAACCGCCCGACGGCGTCCGCGACCAAGGCGGCGATCGACTGAACCTCGACCGGCAGGCTGTCCGTGACGAGTAATCTGGTGATCCCCGCAGCAACGAGCCGCTGGCGGCCGGGCGCCATGGGAGCGGAGCATGTCGCGAACTCGTCGGGCGATACGACAGCGACGCCCAACCGACGTGCCTCATCGGGATCGAAGTCCTTCGTGTGGTCCGCGAGCAGCAACGTCGCTCCTCCACGGTAGATTCATCGTCGTTCGACGATCACCGATGAACAAGGAGCGAGGCGCAGTGAGCGAGATCCAGGCCACCACTGCCGACGTGCTCGACGGCCGGGCAGCGACCGCTCGCCTGTCGACCCTCGATCGACTGCTCCCAGCCTGGATTGGGCTGGCGATGCTCGCCGGCATCGTGCTCGGGCGAGCTATCCCTGGCCTCAACGATCAGTTGGAGAAGGTGAAGATCGACACGGTGTCGCTTCCTATCGCGATCGGGTTGTTCGCGATGATGTACCCGGTGCTGGCCAAGGTCCGCTATCGGTCGATCGGCACCGTCATGGCCGACCGCCGCTCACTGGTGATGTCGTTGGTCTTGAACTGGCTGATCGGCCCGGCAGTGATGTTCGCTCTCGCTTGGTTGATGCTGCCCGATCTCCCCGAGTACCGCACTGGGCTGATCATCGTCGGCCTCGCTCGCTGCATCGCCATGGTGTTGATCTGGAACGATCTCGCGTGCGGCAACCGCGAGCTCGCTGCCGTGCTCGTTGCGATCAACTCCCTCTTCCAGATCGCCGCCTACTCGTTGCTCGGCTATTTCTATCTCGACCTGCTCCCCCGCTGGCTCGGCCTCGATAGCAAAGGCATCGATGTCACCGTCTGGGAAATAGCCAAATCGGTGCTCATCTTCCTCGGCATCCCGCTGCTCGCAGGGTTCCTCACGCGCACATTCGGCGAGCGCGCAAAGGGCACCGAATGGTACGAACAGAAGTTCCTGCCCAAGATCGGACCGTTCGCGTTGTACGGCCTGCTGTTCACGATTGTGATCCTGTTCGCCCTCCAGGGTGACCGGATCACCAACCAGCCGCTCGACGTCGCCCGCATCGCCCTGCCCTTGCTCGCCTACTTCGCGATCATGTGGTTCGGAAGCTTCTACGCCGGGATGAAGATGCGCATCCCCTACGACCGCAACGCCTCGATCGCGTTCACCGCCGCCGGCAACAACTTCGAACTCGCGATTGCCGTCGCGATCGGTTTGTTCGGCGTCTCCTCCGGCCAGGCCCTCGCTGGTGTCGTCGGGCCGCTCATCGAGGTTCCCGTCCTCGTCGGGCTCGTCTACGTCGCCCTGTGGGCGAGGCGTCGCTTCTACCCACTCACCGAACGTGGCAACCGCTAGGAAGGCCGAAGATCATGAGCACCACCACGAGAACCACCCGCCCTCTTCGAGCTCCGATGGGCGCCGGCCGCGCAGCCACACCTATCACTCAAAAGAGCTGTGATGTCGTGGCCGCAGCTCCGCACGTCGCCGTGCCCGACGACGAAACGCTCGCCGCGATGGCCAAGGCACTCGCTCACCCTGCGCGGGTCAAGATCCTGCGCGTGCTCGATGCGCGCCAGGCATGTATCACCGGTGATGTTGTCACCGAGGTTGGTCTCGCGCAGTCGACCGTCTCGGAACACCTCCGAATCCTGCGCGAGGCAGGCCTCATCCAAGGCGAGATCGAAGGTCCTCGCACCCGCTACTGCGTCAGCGCCACCGGCCTTGCCACCCTCAAAGCCGGCATCGCCGCACTGTGACGGATTCGAGCGCACTACCCGACGAACCCGGGCGGCTGCATTCTCCTCTTGCGAGTACGCGGCCGCGACCGGGTCGCCGGGTGACCATTTGGAACACATCGGCGAGATTGGACGCGGGGTCGGTGGACAGATTTCTGGGCCCAGCCGTGGATCTGCTCCGCGGTGTCGGCCCTTCCGCCGTTGGCGATGATCAATTCGGTGCGGCGTCGGCTCCACCGATGACGTCGTCGATCCAGCCGATTGCCGCGACGGCTGCTGGAAACCCTCGTGTGGTGATCGCACAGAGAGCGACCTGGCGGATGTCGGCCGCGCTTGCACCCGCAGCCAGCGCGCGTCGGGTGTTCGAACGGACGGAACCCTCAGCAAGTGCGCCGACGGCGATGCCAAGCTTGACGAGTCGCAGCGTTCGCTCATCGAGGCTGCCCGCTGCGGTGACGGACTGGGCGAGGGCGTCCTGCGCTGCGGCGACAGCTGGGTAGTCGCGTCGGAAGCGGGTGTAGATCTCGGGCAGATGATCAGTCATGCCCCCAGCCTCACACACAGGAGGGCGCAGCCCACGGTCGGCGACGCGCGTCGAAACCCGAGGACAAAGACCCCCAGGTCAGGGACTTTCTCCTCTGCTCGCACCCGTAGATGCGGTTCAGGATGGCGCCAAGGGCTGCTGGGTCCTCCCGGAGCCCGACTTTCGCAGAGTGTCATTCGCAGAGTGTCAGAGGAGTCGTCGATCATGACTGACGTCACACAGAGAGAGAATCTGCTGGTACGGATGCAGACCGAGGTTCAAGCGGCGCTCGACCGACCGGATCATCGTTGGGGGATGGTGATCGACACCCGCAAGTGCGTGGGTTGCCATTCGTGCACGGTGAGCTGTGTCGCCGAGAACAAGCTCCCACCGGGC
>JANONE010000066.1:0-6627 GCA_031420675.1 Ilumatobacteraceae bacterium
TGCCCAGCAGTGTGATGCTGCCGTCGTTGGCGATGCCGTGCCAGAAGGGCGACACGTCACCGATGGTGCCGCCGAGCGCGGGGTTCTCGATGGCGGTGCGGCCGGCAGCGCCGCTCCACCAAGGGACCCAACCGCTGACGAAGTCGGGGGGCGTTGGGCCCAAGGAGGGCCCGACGACGGCAGCGCCGACCGAGGCGCGGCTCCACAAGAAGGCCGAGCCGCCGACGAGGCGACCGGGCTGGCAAGCCGACAACAGGAGTGCTGCTGCGACCACGAAGACCCTGCGGGTTCGGGGAGCCACGAAACGAGGTTACTGGTCGGGTGTGCCCGTGGGGTCGCGGCCGGTCGTGGCTAGCGTGTCGGCAATGGCGCTGATCGAGACCGAGACGCGCGTCGAGGGCTCGTCGAACAACCGCCGTGCGGGTGTGGTGGCGGTGATGTCGGCATCGCTGTTCTGGTCGTTCGGCGGTGTGCTCGGCAAGTCCACGGGCGCGTCGGGCATCGTGCTCTCGTTTTGGCGATTGTGGATCGCCAGCGCGGTGCTGTTGTCGATCGCCGCGATCACACATCGGTGGCCGTCGCGGGCCGACCTGCGGGCCAGCTTCGTTGCGGGCGTCCTGTTCGGCCTCAACCTGTGCGTGTTCTTCATCACCCTGCAGTACACGAGCATCGCCGTTGCGTTGATCATCGGCGCGCTCAGCCCGGTGATCGCGCTGCCGATCGCGGCGGCGTTCATGGGCGAGCGGGTCACGGCGGTGAAGGTGGCGTGTGCCTTGGTGGCGGTGGTTGGTGTGGTGGTGGCGGTGCTCACCGCGCCGGCCGCGAAGGACGGGTCCACCACCAAGCCGGTGGGCTACATGTGGGCGGTCGCCTCGCTGCTCGTGTGGGTGCTGTACCTGCTGCAGACCAAGCGTGTGCGGGCCACGGTGGAGACCGTTCGGTACATGACGTCGGTGACCATGGTGGGCGCGCTCACGGTGTCGTTGTTGGCGCTCGTCACGCGCAGCCACCTCGCCCAGATCCACGGCGCCGGCTGGTTGTGGGTGACGCTGCTGGCCCTGGGGCCCGGCATCGCCGGTCATGGATTGGTGGCGTGGGCGCAGCCGCGCGTGGATGCGTCCGTGACCTCCGTGCTCATCCAGCTGGAACCGGTGGGCGCGTCGATCGCCGCCTTCGCGTTCCTGGATGAGCGCGTGTCGTTGGCGCAGGCGCTCGCCATGCTCGTCGTGGTGGGTGCGCTGTGTGTGCTCGCCTACCGGGAGTCGCGCGAACGTAACGTGATCATCGACGAAGCCGTCGGCTGATGCCGCTTCTGTCGTTGCTTCGCGTCGGCTACTGCTCGTCGATGGTGACCGTGAGGATGTCGATCGGCTGCAGCGGTGGGCCGTCCGCTGGATTGCCCAGCGCGTCGAGGGCGGCGACCACCGGGAGGTCGGCGTCGTCCACCTGACCGAACAGCGAGTAGTTGGGGGGCAACGCTGCGCCGTCGGTGCCGGAGATGATGAAGAACTGGCTGCCGTTCGTGTTGGGTCCGGAGTTGGCCATCGCGATCGAACCGACTCGGTACGGCTCGTCGGGCAACTCGTCGGCGAACTCGTAGCCGGGCCCGCCGCGGCCGGTGGCGGTGGGGTCGCCGCACTGCACAACGAAGGACTGGATGGCACGGTGACAGGTGTTGCCGTCGAAGTAGTGGAAGCGGGCGAGATTGACGAAGTTGTTCACCGTCAGCGGCGCGATGTCGGCACGCAGCGTCACGTGCACGGTGCCATGGTTGGTCTCGATCACGGCCGCATAGCTCTTGCCCTTCTGCAAGCACATCGGCGGCGCTGCTGTGAACTGCTGCTGCTTGGCAGCGCTGCCGTCGGCCGGCGCACAGCTGTCGACGGTCGCGGCGGCCGGGTCGGCGGAGTCGGTCTTGGTGTTGTCGCCGCAGGCCGCCACCAGCGAGCCGACGACGAGGGCGAGCAGCAACGATCGGCGCAGTGCAGGTGACATGCGGCGACTCTGTCATGTGGCCGTGCCGCAGGTGATGTCACTGTCAGTTGGACCACCCTCTCCACTCATCGGTACCATCGTCGGATGCAGCACATCCTCGACGCCATCCAGTCCGACGTGAGCGCCGACGAGTTCGCCGGTCTGGCGGTGCCTGCGAGCTACCGCGCGGTGCACGTCCTCAAGGACGAGCAGGACATGTGGAAGGGCGTTGCGACCAAGGACAAGGACCCTCGCAAGAGCCTGCACGTCGGTGAGGTACCCACCCCCGAGCTGGCACCCGACGAGGTGTACCTGGCTGTGATGGCCAGCAGCATCAACTTCAACACCGTGTGGACCAGCATCTTCGAGCCGATCAGCACCTTCGGGTCGCTGGCCCGTCTGGCACGTGAGAGCCAGTGGGCCAAGCGCCACGATCAGCCGTACCAGGTGGTCGGCAGCGATGCTGCCGGCGTCGTGTTGCAGGTGGGCACCGCTGTGCGCAACTGGAAGCCGGGCGACCGGGTGACGGTGCATTGCAATCACGTCGATGATCAGGATCAAAGTGCGCACAACGATTCGATGATGGCCGCCAACCAGCGCATCTGGGGCTACGAGACCAACTTCGGCGGCCTCGCCGACCTGGCCGTGGTGAAGGCGAACCAACTGATGCCCAAGCCGGCCCACCTGACGTGGGAGGAATCGGCTGTGAACGCGTTGTGCAACTCGACGAGCTATCGCATGCTCGTCGGCCGCAACGGCGCGCAGATGAAGCAGGGCGACGTGGTGTTGATCTGGGGTGCCACCGGCGGGATCGGCGCCTACGCCACCCAGTACGTGCTCAACGGCGGCGGCATCCCGGTGTGCGTGGTGTCGTCGCCCGACAAGGCCGACATCCTGCGCAGGATGGGCGTGCAGCACATCATCGATCGCAACGCCGCCGGCTACCAGTTCTGGAAGGATGAACGCACCCAGGACGAGACCGAGTGGCGCCGCCTGGGCAAGGACATCCGCGACCTGTGCGGTGAGGATCCAGACATCGTGTTCGAGCATCCCGGCCGTTCCACGTTCGGCGCGTCGATGTACGTCACCAAACGCGGCGGCACCGTCGTCTCGTGCGCGGCCACGAGCGGCTTCATGATGGAGTTCGACAACCGCCACTTCTGGATGCGGTTGAAGCGACTCGTCGGCTCGCACTTCGCGAACTACAAGGAGGCGTGGGAGGCCAATCGCCTGATCAGCAAGGGCATGGTCCACCCGGTGCTCAGCCAGGTCTTCCCGCTCGAGCAGACGGGTGACGCCGCCTACGAGGTGCACCACAACAAGCACGAGGGCAAGATCGCAGTGTTGGCCCTGGCCCCGTCCGAGGGTCTGGGAGTCACCGACCCCGACTTGCGAGCCAAGGTCGCCGACCAACTCACCTGGTTCCGCCGCTAGCCCGTTCGCCCGAGCCAGGTTTCTGGTCGCGTTCTGTCTCCGACTCCGAGACGGAACGCGACCAGTTGCGCGCAAGCCCCGTGGCAACGCCGCGAATGCCCACCTTGACGCCACCGGGCGCCGATCTGTTTCACTGGACGCATGCTGCTGACCGAAATTGATCACGTCGCCATCGCCGTCCGCGACCTGGAGGCCGCCATCGACTACTACCACCGCGCATTCGGTGCCACCGTCGACCACCGGGAAGTGGTGGAGAGCGACGGCGTCGAAGAGGCTCTGCTGAAGGTGGCCGACAGTTATGTGCAGCTGCTCACGCCGACGCGCGACGACAGCCCGGTGGCGAAGTCGATCGAGAAGCGCGGCGAGGGACTGCACCACATCGGCTACCGCGTCGCCGACTGCGCCGAAGCGTTGGCCAGCATGATTGCCGCCGGCGCAACACCGATCGACCACGCGCCCAGGCCGGGTAGCCGTGGGACGACGGTGGCATTCATCCATCCCAAGGGCAGCTTCGGCACACTCATCGAGCTCGTCCAGGAGTAGCACCAGGGCTCGCAGACGCCTGAGATGTGGCATCCGAGTGGGTACTCGCACCCCGGGGGAGGAGTAACCACTCGTATGGCGCGCTGCAACTCGCACCTACGGCGTGGCACTCGCACCTACGGCGTGGCACTCGGACCGAATTGGACTGGGGGCGGGGTTACTCGGCTTGGAGCACGAGGCCTTTGAGGTACTCGGCTTCGGGGAAGGCGAGGGGCACGGGGTGGTCGCTGGGCTGGTGCAGGCGGCCGATGATGCGCGCTTCACGCCGTGCGTCGAGCGCGGCGCCGGCCACCACCTTCTGGAACAGGTCCATGCTCATCGCGCCGCTGCACGACCAGGTCATCAGCACCCCGCCCGGTGCGAGCAGCTTGACGGCCAGCAGGTTGAGGTCCTTGTAGGCGCGCGTCGCCTTGTCCAGTTGGCGCTCGTTGTTGGCCAACTTGGGCGGGTCGAGCAGGATCAGGTCGTACTGCTGGGCCCGGTCGCGCAGGCCGCGCAGCGCGGTGAATGCATCCGCCTCCATCAGGTCGCCGATGTCGACCCCGTTGAGCGCACCGTTGCGGGCAGCGACAGCCAGGGCCGGCCCGGAGGAGTCGATCGACAGCAACGTCGCCGCGCCACGAGCGGCGGCGATGACGCTGAACGCCCCGGTGTAGCAGAACACGTTGAGCACGCGCCGCCCGGCGGACCAGGTGGGAACGGCTGCGCGGGCATCGCGCTGGTCGAGGTAGAAGCCGGTCTTGTGGCCACCCTCCACCTCCACTGCGAACCGCTGGCCACCCTCGTGCGCGACCAGGTCGGGGGAAGGCGCCGTGCCGCGCAGCAGCCCGACCACCGGTGCCAGGCCCTCGCGTTCGCGCACGTCGGCGTCGCTGCGTTCGTACACGCACGCCACGCCGGGGAGGGCGAACAGCGCGTCGGCCAGCACATCACGCCACGCGTCGGCCCCGGCGGTGGTGAGTTGGCACACGATGGTGTCGCCGTAGCGATCGGCGATCAGGCCGGGCACGCCATCGGCTTCGCTGAACACCAGTCGTGCCGAGTCGGTGTGCCCCGACGACAACAGTGCGCAACGGCGGGCGGCGGCGGCGACGACGCGCTCGGCGACGAACTCGGCGGTCACCGGCTCGGCGGTGGAGAAGGTCCACATCCGGGCACGGATCTGCGAGGCGGGGCTGTACGCGGCCCACCCCAGTTCGGCACCGTCGGCGGCACGAACCAGCACCGTGTCGCCGGCAGCGGGCGAACCATCGACGCGTGCCACGCCACCACTGAAGATCCACGGGTGACGGCGCGCCAAGGATCGTTCGCGGCCCGGCTGCAGCCACAGCGTGGCGCACGAGCGAGTGGCGGACGACGTGGCGGAGGATGAACTCACGCCCGCCACGGTAACGGAGCGCTGTCAGGCGAGCGAGAGCTCCGACGGGCCGCCGTTGCTGACCAACCAGCCGTCGGACTGCATCTGGCGCTGCACCATCTCGTCGAACATCTGGCGCAGGACGATGTTCTCGTGCACGCATTCTTCGAGGGCGTGCAGCACGCCTTGCATGCGGAGTTCCATGGCCGACAGGCGTGCAGCCGTATCAGGCGGCAACGCGGCGTCGCTCGTGTGCGGGCGGGCGTCGAGACCGTCGAGCCGGTTGTTGATCCCCGAACGCAAGCGATCGAGCAGGCCGATGATGGTGCTCTGCGAGCGATCGAGGTCGGCGCGTGATTCGGCGCGGGCCTGCGCGACGCCCTGCTGGGCGAGCGTGGCGTAGGCGGCGGTGGCGGTGTACTGAGCGAGCACCTGCTGCTCCACCTTCACCATCCGGTCCCGCAACTCGACAGCGATGGAGGTGGCGCATTCATCGGAGTCGGGCGAAAGGAACGGCTTGGTGAGCTCGTCGTACTCCATCCACTTCTTCTCACTGCGACGCATGGCTGCTCGCCTCCCTGTGTCCTGTGGCCGTGCGGCCGAACGGCCCTTGGCGACTGTCTGACCATCGGCAGGCCGGGCATCGTTCTTGAGCGCGATGAGCTTGACGGGAAGTTGAGAAAGAAATCACTCAAGTATCGCCGCCCGCTCTCCGACACTGCTTCTGCGACCGCACTTCAAGTGGGCGGCGTGTCGGACACGAAACGCATCAAGCGGGAGGAACTCCAATGAACCAAGAAATCATCCAGACCGAAAAGAAGGACCGAGGCTTCACCCTCGTCGAACTGCTCATCGTCATCGTCATCCTCGGCATCCTTGCCACGGTGACGGTGTTCGCGGTGCGTGGGATGACCGACAAGGCGAAGACCAACACCTGCGCAGCTGACCGCAAGGCCATGGAAGTCGCCGTCGAGGCGTTCTACGCCGACCGTGGCGCCTACCCAGCCAATGGTCTCGCCCTGGTCCCGGACTTCCTGCGTACGGCTTCGCCGAACTTCAACGTAGGCCTTACCGCCCCTGGCAGCGTGGATGCGATCCCCCTCAACGCCAACGGCTGCACCTGATCCACTGATCAGGTTCGTACAACGAACGTAACAAAGAGGCCGGGCCTTCGGGCCCGGCCTCTTGCCGTTTTCTTGACGCGTCGGCGGGACACATTGCGCTCAAGGCCGAATGGAAAATGCCGATGAATCAACCGATGGACGGACGTCGAATCGTGGACGAGGGCGAACTTCGCGAGTGTCGGCAACGTGACGCGG
>JANONE010000067.1:0-3797 GCA_031420675.1 Ilumatobacteraceae bacterium
CGTGGATGCCGTAGGCGCGGCTCTTCACCAGTTCCACGTAGTCGTCGCAGAACCACCAGAAGAACTGTTCCGTCGTTTCCAACGCACGCGCGTAGTCGAACCCGTCGAACCCCGTCGAGTCCTCGGCGACGACCGACCGCAGGCGGGCGAGCATGGCCAGGTCGATCGCCTCGCTGGGTACTGCGCCAGCATTTGGCTCACCGAAGCCGAGCACGAACTTCGATGCGTTGAGCAGCTTGGTGCCCAGTTTGCGGCCGATCTTCATCTGGCCCTCGTCGACTGCGGTGTCGACCCCCGGCCTGCCGCAGGCCGCCCAGTAGCGGATGGCGTCGGTGCCGTACTGCTCGAGCAGGTCGATCGGCGTGACCACGTTGCCCTTGCTCTTCGACATCTTCTTGCGATCTGGGTCGAGGATCCAGCCGCTGAGCGCGGCGTGATGCCACGGCGCACACCCGTGCTCGTGATGGCTGCGCACCATCGTGCTGAACAGCCACGTACGGATGATGTCGTGGCCCTGCGGACGCAAGTCGTAAGGGAAAACACGGTGGAACAAGTCGTTCGGTGCGCCGGTGCTGATCTCCCACTCGCCGGCGATCTGTGGCGTGAGCGAGCTGGTGGCCCACGTGTCCATCACGTCGGGGTCGCCGATGAAACCGCCGGGCACACCGCGCTGGTCGTTGGTGAAACCATCGGGAGTGTCGGTGCTGGGGTCCATCGGCAGGCGGTCCTCGCCGGGCACGAGGACCTCGTCGTACGTCGGGTTGCCGTCGCCGTCCAGCCGGTACCAGACCGGTATCGGCACACCGAAGTAGCGCTGGCGACTGATCAACCAGTCACCATTGAGGCCGCCCACCCAGTTGTCGTAGCGATGGCGCATGTAGCCGGGGTGCCAGGCGACGTCGTCGCCGCGGGCCACCAACGCGTTGCGCAACGGCTCGTCGCGGCCGCCGTTGCGGATGTACCACTGGCGAGTGGCGACGATCTCCAGCGGCCGGCTGCCGCGCTCGTAGAACTTCACCGGATGAGTGATCGGGCGGGCGTTGCCGAGCATCTCACCGCTCGCCGTGAGCAGCTCGACGATCCTCTTCTGTGCCTGCTTCGGCGAGAGGCCGGCGATCTGTGCGTATGCCTCGTGCCCGGCATCGCTGGTGATCCAGTCGGGGACTTCGGTGGCGAAGCGACCGTCGAAACCGATCAGCGCCCGCGACGACAGGTTCAGCTCTCGCCACCAGGTGACGTCGGTGACGTCGCCGAAGGTGCAGATCATGGCGATGCCGGTGCCCTTCTCCGGGTCGGCGAGGTGATGCGCGAGCACCGGCACCTCCACCTCGAAAAGAGGGGTGTGCACGGTGGTGCCGAACAGCGGCTGGTAGCGCGGGTCGTCGGGGTGGGCGACCATTGCCACGCAGCTGGCCAGCAGCTCGGGGCGGGTCGTGTCGATGACGAGGTCGCCCGGGCTCGCTTCGCCATCGGGCGCGGTGCGATGGAACGCGACCTGGTGGTAGGCACCGGGCACGTCGCGGTCCTCCATCTCGGCCTGCGCGACTGCGGTGCGTTCGTCGATGTCGTAGAGCGTGGGCGCGTCCTGTTGGTAGGCCTCGCCGCGCGCGAGGTTCCGTAGGAACGCACGCTGGCTGGCCTGGCGCGCACGTTCGCCGATGGTCGTGTAGAGGAACGACCAGTCCACCGACAGGCCGAGCCGCCTGATGATCGCTTCGAACGCTGTCTCGTCCAGGTGTGTGATCTCGCGGCAGAGCTCCACGAAGTTGGGGCGGCTCACCGGGATCGCGCGGTGGTCTTTGGGGACGTCGCCGCGGAAGGGCGCGGTGAAATCAGGATCGAACGGCATCGACGGATCGCAGCGTACGCCGGTGACGTTCTGCACGCGGCGCTCGGTGGCGAGGCCGTTGTCATCCCACCCGATGGGGTAGAAGACGGCCTTGCCGATCATGCGCTGATAGCGGGCGATCGTGTCGGTGTGCGTGTAGCTGAACACGTGCCCGATGTGCAGCGAACCGCTGACCGTCGGCGGCGGCGTGTCGATGGCGAACACACCCTCGCGACTCACCGTACGATCGAAGCGATAGGTGGCGTCTGCCTCCCACCGCTGCATCCAGCGGGTCTCGATGCCGTCGAGCGACGGCTTGTCAGGGATGTTCGTCGTGTGTTCCATGGCCTCAGAGAGGCTAGCGAGGCAGCGCGCCCGGCCCCGGCTGCGTTCGGGAAACCCTCGGGCCCGAGCAGGCGCTCGCCGTAGGCTGTGGCCCCATGCTGCACCTGTACGACACCGCCGCCAGAGAGGTACGTGAACTCGCCCTGCGCGAGCCCGGCTCGGTGAGCATCTACTTGTGCGGTCCGACGGTGTACGGCCCGCCCCACATCGGCCACGGTCGCGCGACGCTCGTGTACGACGTGTTGCGTCGATACCTCGAGTGGAGCGGGCTGAACGTTCGGTTGGTCAGCAACGTCACCGACATCGACGACAGCATCATCAACCGTGCAAACCGCGAGAACCGGCCGTGGCAGGAGATCACGCACAAGTGCGAGGCCGTGTGGTTCGAGGCAATGGACAAGATCAACGTCGCTCGCCCCACCGACGTGCCCCACGCCACCGACTACGTGCCGCAGATGGTGGTGATGATCGAGCAGCTGGTGGCGCTCGGCAACGCGTACATCACCGACGATGGCGTGTACCTGTCGGTGGAAACGGTGGAGGGTTACGGCCTGCTCGTGCACCAGAGCCTCGACGACATGTTGGCCGGCGGTGGCGACCGCGAGGTGTTCGGTGCGGGCAACAAGCGACACCCGGCCGACTTCGCGTTGTGGAAGTTCTCCAAGCCCGGGGAGCCGGCCTGGCCGTCGCCGTGGGGTGAAGGTCGTCCCGGCTGGCACAGCGAGTGCGTGGTGATGAGCCTCGACCTTCTGGGCGAGGGCTTCGATCTCCACTGCGGTGGGCAGGATCTCAAGTTCCCGCACCACGAGAACGAGCGCGCCCAGGCGGTTGCGTTGGGCAAGCGGTTCGCCAACCACTGGATGCACCACGGTTTCGTCGTCGATGCCGAGGGCGAGAAGATGTCGAAGAGCCTCGGCAACGTGCGCAACCTGCTCGACCTGTTGGAGCACTACGATCCTCGGGCCTACCGCATGCTGCTCCTGCAGTCGCACTACCGCGGCCCGGTCACCGTCGGCCAGGACAACATCGACGCGTCGGTGAAAGCCTTGGCCCGTTTCGACGGCGTCGCGCGCCGGTTCGGCGCAGTGTCGTCCGACGCCGATTCCTCCGTGCTTGCCGCGTTCCGCACGGCGATGGATGACGACTTCAACACGCCCGCCGCGATGGCCGTCGTGTTCGACGCGATCACGCAGGCGAACGCCGCCGCCGACGCCGGCGACGAGGCGCGTGCGCACCAGTTGGTCGCTGCGGTGTACTCCATCGCCGATGCGGTCGGCCTCACGTTCTCCACCGCCGCCCACGTACCCGCCGAAGCCACGGCCAAGGCAGCGGCGCTCGACGCCGCGCGTGCAGGGAAGGACTTTGCTGCTGCCGACACGCTGCGTGCCGAGTTGCAAGCCGCCGGCTGGACCGTGGAGACCACCAAAGTCGGCACCACCCTGCGTCGCTGACCCGGCCTAGCCGTGACGCAGTCACGTTCTGTCGCATCTGATGCGATGTTCCATGACAGCGTCGAGTGAAGTCGTCGGAGACTGCTCTGTCACACCGGTTTGGCATCGTGTGGTCATGGATGCTCGGTTTCGTCACATCGCTGCGCTTGCGGCCAGTCAGCACTCGGCGATCT
>JANONE010000068.1:0-1631 GCA_031420675.1 Ilumatobacteraceae bacterium
GACTCGCCCATCCGCCTACAGAGGCCGCGACATCGGCTGTGCCGCCTTCAATCGACAATGAGAAGCAGCGCGAGCTACACGTCTTGGAGGGCTGACGGTCTGCCGGGTCGGCGAAGCTGGATTCCGGTCTTGGTGAGTTCCCGGCGCAGGGTGGTCGGGTTGATGCCGAGATCGCCGCACAGCTTCGCCATTGGTTCGCCGGCCAGATACCGCCGTGATGCCACGGCGAGGAGCTCATCGGTGAGTTTGCGCACGGACGCTCGACTCGGGACATCTCGGCGTTGGAGGTGTCGCAGTGCTGTGTCCCGGTTGATCCCGAAGGCTGCTGCGAGCTGGCGAACGTTGATGCCTGTGGCGTACAGGTCGACCAGGTTGTCGATCTCGTAGGGGGTCAGCCGCCGTTGCCGTTGGAGTGTGGCCGTCACGTGATTCGGGCGTGTTCGCCTGGCGAGGGCGCCGGGCAGGATCTCCATGGCCCGATCGAAGTGGTGCGGGGGGTTCGAAAGCCGTCCCTGATGGTCCACTGCCCCGCTGTCGGTTCGACAACAGGCTCCGCATTCCGGTTGCCCGTGGCAGAATGGCGTCATGTCTCGCGTGGCGCTTGAGGTAGTCGAAGAGTTCGCCGTTGACGCGGCGCGCCTCGCTGATGCCTGTGAGCGGTACGGGGTCGCCGAGCTCGCGGTCTTCGGGTCAGTAGCGAGGGGAGTGGCAACGCCGACGAGCGACGTCGATCTGCTGTACGTGATGGCACCGGGACGCGCACTCGGCTTTGCGATAAACCGGCTGGAGGACGAACTCGCAGAGGTGTTCGGGCGTCGAGTCGATCTCGTTGCCAAGCGCGCTGTTCACCGGATGCTGCGCGACAACGTGCTCGCGGAGGCTCGGACATTGTATGCGGCGTGATGCCGTTCTGCTGGCCGAGATCGTTAACGGGGTCGAGCGGATCCTCGAACTCACTGCGGGACTGTCCGCAGCGGAGATCGAAGTTGCCCCCGACCGTCGCGATTCGCTCCTCTGGAACCTTCACGGTGCTGGGCGAGGCGGTCAGCCAACTCAGCGCAGGTCTCAAAGCCGAACACCCGGCAATCCCGTGGATGGACGCGAGCCGGATACGCAACCGCATCGTGCACGGCTACTGGTCGGTCGACTTCGAGGTTCTCATCGCAACTGCACGCGACGACCTGCCGTCGTTCCTGGTCGGCGTTGAGACTGTGTTGGCTTCCCTCGTGGAGGACGCCGAGTAGGCGAGGAATGACGCTCCGCCCCTGTTGAGTTGGATCGTCAAGCTGGAGCGATGGCAGCAGCATCACGACTCGCGTTAGTGACTGCCCACCCGCGTCGTGGTCGTACTTCGACCCCAGCGCGGGTGAACTCGTTGCGGATGGTGGTTTCGTTAACATTGAAGTGTTGAGGAGCTGACGGAATTTGGAGGACTGGTCTATGAGTCGTCGAGTCGTTGCCGCCGCATCCTTGGGAGCCGTCGTCCTCGTCGTGGGCGGGGTCGGCATGTATGTCGTCTCCGAGGAAGGGGATCCCGGCCCGACCCCGACCGAGAAGTACATAGCGTGCTCGGCCGCCGCTGGCATTGACGTTGGTGGTGCAGAAGCTGTCTACGACCAGGCCGGGGCCTT
>JANONE010000069.1:0-1635 GCA_031420675.1 Ilumatobacteraceae bacterium
GTGCGGCCCGAGGGGGTTTCTGCTTGCCGGGGAACAGCTCGGCGAACAGAAACGTGCGCACGCTCGGCTCCTTGCCCAGCCAGTACTTGGCGCGTCCGCCGACGAGCCCGCCGCACTCGCGCCGCAGTGGTTCAAAGGCAATCTGCATACGCATTCGCTCTGGAGCGACGGGAACGATTTTCCCGAAATGATTTGCGACTGGTACAAACGGGCCGGCTACCAGTTCCTCGCCGTGGCGACCGACGTCGACGGTGACGAGGCCGGTGCGCTCCAACAAGGAATCCGTCGCGCCCGAAATCACCAACTTGCCCGCATCGATCATCACCACGTGATCGCACACCTGCTGTACATCGTCGAGAAGATGAGTAGCCATCAGCACCGAGATCCCGAAGGAACCGAGGCGAGAGACGAGCGCAAGCATCTCCTCGCGGCCCAACGGATCGAGACCCGCCGTCGGCTCGTCGAGCAGCACCAGCTCGGGGTCGCCCACCAGCGCCTGCGCGAGCTTGGTGCGTTGGCGCATCCCGGTCGAGAATCCGCCGATCGGGCGGAAGCGAGCTTCGTCGAGCCCGACGAGGTCGAGGATGTCCGACGCACGCTGCCGGGCAGCTCGAGCCGGCAGCCCGCTCAACTCGCCGAACGTCGACACGACGTCGGCTGCTGTCTGATCGAGCGGCAGGCAATCGTGCTCGGGCATGTACCCGAGCCGCGAACGCACCCCGATCGGATCCTTTCCGACGTCGATCCCACACACCTCCACGCGACCCTGCGTCGGATGGGCGAGGCCGAGCAGCAGGCGGAACATCGTCGACTTGCCGGCTCCGTTCGCTCCTACGAGCCCGGTGCGCCCGCGCGGCACCTCGAGGGTGAGATCATCCAGCGCAGTCACATTCGGGTAACGCTTGGTGAGGCCGGTGATGCGCAGGAGAGGTCCGGCATCCACCTGCCGAGTCTGTCAGATCGAGCCGCGTCAGCAACTCAGGCCGCACCGTCGGGCAGGTTGCGTGGCGGTTGCGGGCTTCGCAAGGTACGGCGGAGCGAGGTGCAGCAGCAGGTTGGGTGAGCCGGACCCGACATTGATGAGGCGATCACGGGTGGTGGTATCGAGCAGCATTTGCTGTACCTGCACGGCGCTGAGGTTGGGGTGGTCGGTCCACAGCAGAGCCAGGCCCCCTGCCACATGCGGCGACGCCATGGAGGTGCCGGACTCTTCTTTCGTCCTAGTCCCAGTCGCGTCCGGCGCATCGATCCAGGCCGACAGGATCGCCGAGCCGGGCGCGAACAGGTCGACGCACGATCCGTAGTTCGAGAACCAAGATCTAGCATCGGACTTGTCGCTTGCCCCGACAGTCAGCGCCGAGGGGGCACCGGCAGGCGAGTAGTTGCACGCGTTGTCGGCAGCGTTCCCGGCAGCGACAGCAACGGCGACACCGTCGGCGACCAAGCGCTCGATCGCGTCGTCGAGAATGGGAGACGCGGGGCCACCAAGGCTGAGGTTGGCCACTGCACGCCCGGACGTGTGCTGGTCGATGACCCACTGGATGCCGGCGATCACGCCCGCGTCCGTTCCCTCGCCACCGCAATCGAGCACTCGCACTGGAACGATCGTGGCGAGCTTGGCGACCCCGTACCGGG
>JANONE010000070.1:0-1579 GCA_031420675.1 Ilumatobacteraceae bacterium
CGAGATCACGGCCGCCACCCCCGGTGAATAGCTGTCGCTGAAGTTGTTGGTACCTTCCGCGGTCGCCAGGACGCTGATGCCGAGTGGAAAGGTCTTCTGCGAGGTCAGTTCGTACTGTCCGAAGAACTGAATGGTGCGATCCGAGGTGCGGTAGATGCCGACCTGTCCGCCGCGCACCAGCCCATAGCGCAGCTCCATCCCGATCAGCGCACCTGAATCGAACCCGAAAAAGTCGTCGACCAGGTCGCCGAAGTCACCCTGTCCCAGCGGCCGGGCGAAGCGGTGCGACATCCGGAACGCCATCTTGTGCCGTGGCATCCGCAGGTTGGTGGCAAGGGTCGCCAGCCCGAAGTCTGGCTGCGCCTTGTTGGGGTCCAGGTCCGCGTCGTCTGCCTGCTGCGTGGTGGCCGCGGGAGGGACGCCGGTGGGCGGTGCCTGTGCGAAGGCCGGTCCGGCAATCGTTGCCAAGCCGAGCGCGAGAACTAACGTGCTTATCGTTTGGATCACAGCCAACTCCTAATCGTTCTTCGCGCCCAGCTGAATCCAGCGGCGAATAATGCTCATCTGTCCGGACGTCAGGAACGGTCCGGCGCCCCTCGGCATTCGCACCCCGGCAATATTAGCCGACCCTTCGAGTTTCTGAATCAGGTAGCTGTTGTCAGGGTCGCCAGGCACCACGAACACGGCGCCCGCCTTGGCACGGCTCGCCTGGCCGACCAGTGCTTGAAACGACTGGCCGTCCACCAGCAAGAGCCCGGCTGACGGTGTGCGGCCGACATTGGTGTGGCACTGGATGCATGACAGGCGCCCGCTGGAATCCGAGGCATTGAAAATCTCGCGTTGGATCGTGGAAAGCGTTGGTTGAAGGTTTGGCGTTGGCCCCGCGATATCACTCAACCGTTCGTCGCACGCCACCGAGGTCAAGGCGAGAGAGAGCACCAGGCCGACAAGCTGAAATCGAATCATAGTCATCTTCTAAAAGGCGTTATTTACGAGCGTGGACGACGAGCATGCCCTTCATCTCTTCGTGGCCGTTCCCGCAGTATTCGGAACACAGGATGGGGAACTCACCAGGAGCCGAGGCCACGAAGTCGATGGTGATCGGCGTGCCGCCTCGTGGGACGGTCTTCTCGACGCGGAACTTCTTGATGCCGACGCCGTGCACGCCGTCCGCCGAGGTCACGACCAGGCGGATGCGCTCGCCTTCGGTCACCTCGATACGGGCCGGTTCGAACGCGAATCGCTTCGCCACCACTTCGATCACGCGTGGCGCGGAAGCCGCGGCAGGGTCCTGCTGAGAAGATGACATCGCTGTCACTCCCAATAGGAGCGCCGTCCCCGCCGCGGCAATTGAATTAGCAATATGGGTCAGGTTCGAGATCACCTGACCAGGACATAAGCAAGGGTGATGCCTGGTTGGCCGCAAGGCATTTCCGGACGCCGACACGATGAGGACGGAACGACCCGGCCGGTCGGCGCCGTTCGCGCGGCGTAAGCGCTTACGGTCAGCGTAAGGGCTCAGTCTTCAATCCGGTGCTTGGCCAGGTAGTGGCTGAGCGCGCGCTGGCTGATGCCCATC
>JANONE010000071.1:0-1566 GCA_031420675.1 Ilumatobacteraceae bacterium
TCCTCGTGTCGGTCGGCGCCGATCGGGAGGTACGCCATCGTGTTGATGCCGATGAAGCGCAACGGCTCCGGCTCCCACCTGCGTGAACGGTGCCCCACCCATGGCAACGTGGTGAGCTCGCTGTCGGTGCCGGTGATCAGGTCTGCCAACGTGCGCCCGGCGAGATTGCTGGTGCCCACGCCGTCGCCCACGTAGCCCCCGGCGGACGCAAGGCCGGTAGTGCGGTCGAACTGGGTTGCGCACCACCAATCGCGTGCCGCAGCCACCGCGCCGCCCCAGCGGTGCGTGATCGCAGCATCGCCGATCGCGGGGAACAGCTCGCGCAGCGTGTCGTGGATCAGACCGTGCACCCGCTGGTCGCGGTCGTACTGCGGTTTGATCGTGCTGCCCCAGTGGTACCACGCACCGCGTCCACCGAACGCGAACCGGTTGTCGGCCGTGCGTTGGCCGTACACGATCGTGTGCCGCCCGTCGTTGAACGTCGCCCGTTCGTGCAATCCCGTCGCCTGCCAGAACTCGTCGGGCAGTGGTTCGGTGGCGATCATCAACGAGAAGATCGGCGCCACCGCGCGGTGCAAGCCGGTTATCGCGGGTGTGATCGCCTCTGTCGCGCGCACCACGACTTGAGCCTTGATCGTGCCCAGATCGGTGCGCACCTTGCGTGGTGAGATCTCGACCACGGGCGTGTGTTCGTAGATGGTCGCGCCCATGCTTTCGAGGGTGCGTGCCAGGCCGCGCGCCAACCGCGCAGGATGGATGGCCGCGCAATGCGGGGTGAACCCGCCGCCGACCACGTTCGTGGCTGCACACCGCTCGCTGGTCTCCTGTTTGGTCAGCAGGCGGTAGTCGTCGTCGGTAAACCCGTAGGACCGTAGGTGCTGCACGCGCTCGCGCTCGCGCCGCAGCTGCATCTCGCTGCGGGCGAGGTTCAGGTAGCCACCGTGAGCGAAGTGGCAATCGATGCCTTCGGCCCGCACAACGCGGCCGACTTCGCCGACGGTCTCGTGCATCACCGTTTGCAGGCGACCGGCGCGCTCGCGCGAGGTCTCCCTGGCAATCGCGTCGAGGCCCATCGGCAGCAGGGCCGAGCACCAGCCACCGTTCCTGCCGCTGGCGCCGAAGCCGACGACCTGTGCCTCCAACAGGGCGATGCGCAGCGACGGGTCGCGCTGCAACAGGTAGTAGGCGGTCCATATGCCGGTGTAGCCGGCGCCGACGATGGCGACATCCACCTGCAAATCACCGCCCAAGGCCGGACGGCCCGCACCCCACTCGTCGGCGCTCATCGTCGCATGCCAAAGAGAGAGGTTGGACAGCTCGTGCATGCCCTCAGCTTAGGAAGGCCGAATGGGGTGGAGCCCGACGGAACTCAGCAGTCGGTTGTCGATCAGGCGCACCTCGCCGAACCATACGGCTGTGACTGCCAACGCACGATCGTCTATTGCGGCGAGCGGTTGCAGAGTGTCGGGGTGGACGATCTCCAGGTGCTCGAACCTGGCCATGGGTTCTGCCTGCACCACGCTGCGACCGATCGCGACGAGCGGTGCGGCATCACGGATGCCGTCG
>JANONE010000072.1:0-2263 GCA_031420675.1 Ilumatobacteraceae bacterium
GCCGGGCCTGGCCGCTGGGCCACACGGTCAGCCAACCCCAGCTGTTGGTGTCGGCCGCGGTCACGTTCAGGATCACCGAGCGGGCTCCAGCGGGCACTCCGCCGACACCTGCCACGCGGACACGTCTCGTCTCACCCGGGCCGAAGGGCTGAGCGGGCGTCCCTACGCCGGTTCGGCTGTCCACCACTCGCACGGGGTCGATGGTGGTCGTCTTGCCGCCGCCTGCGCCGTAGTAGCCGAACACGTCGACGATCAGGTCGGTGTCGGTCACATTGACCGCGAGACGGATGTTGCCGTTGGCGCCCACCTTCACGACTGCCAGGTTGGGTCGGGTCTGGCCGGGGTTCACGTTCAGGTTGGAGGCGTTGGGTTGCGGCTGACCATCGGGGTACGCCGTCACCCAACCGGTGCCGGTCGGGGCTGCGCTGGTGATGTTGAGCACGACCGATTGTGCATCGGCGGGCACACCCTCGACGCCGGCCACCTTCAGCGAACGCGTTTCGCCGGGCTGGTAGCGGCCACGGTTGTCGCCGAGCCCGATACGCGTGTCCAGCAAACGGGCCGGGGCAACACTGGTGAAGCCGAGCCCGCCCTGCACGACCCCGGGCGCGCCGGTGTCGAACCAGCCGGCGACGTCGGCGATCACATGCATGTCGCCGAAGCCGGCGAGGTACAAGCGGATGGTGCCGCCGGCGCCGACTCGCGCCAGCACCATGTTGGGCACCGTCTCGCCTGTGGTGAGGTTCAGGTTGGACGTGGCGGGATAACTGCCGTATGTGGCCTGATCATTGAAGATGTCGCCCACCGACGGGGGGCGCGGGTACACCGAAACGTAGCCGCCGTAGGGCGGTTGTACCGCGGTGACGTTGAGCAGCACGGCCGAGACACCCGATGTCGGGATCCCGGCCACGCCGGTGACCTTCACCTCGTGGTTGCGGGTTTCGTCGCGACGAAAGATCGGGTTCGGTTCGTTGAGGCGGCCGTCACCGGGGCGCAGCGGCCCGTTGTCGATGCCGGTTCGGGTGCGGGTGTCGAGCAGGCGGGTGGGGTTCAGCGGGTGGAAGCCCCCGGCCGAAACACCTGCAGAGCCCTGGTCGTAGACGCACGTCCGCATGCCGAAGCAGGCGATGTCGAGATCCAGTGTCGGCACCTGGCCATTGGCGATGTCCATGAAGCCGTGCACGTTGCGGCCGGTTGCCGTGTCGCGCACGAACACGATGTAGAAGCCCGGCCAGCCGACGCCGCCGCTCCAGCGGTTGCCCTTGCTGGCGCCTGTGGCAAATGTGCCAACGGGGACACCGTTGGTGGTGTACTTGGTGTCGATGCACGTGTCCGGGTATCCGCATTGGATCTGGAACACGTCGAACTGCACGCGGCCCTCGGTGACTGGCGTCGACGAGACGATCGCACCCTCGATGCGGAAGGCATCACCCTGGCCGATCATCGGCAGCGGGATCTGGCCGACGTTGAGCCAGTTCGGGCCGTCACGCGCAATGTCGCGCTGCAACGCAACGCCACCGACGTTGCCCGCCCACACGTCGTACGGGATGTTGAAGTTCGAGGTGGGCTTCGGGTACAGCTCCAGCCGCACCATCGACGGCGAGCCGGGGACGCCGAGTGGCTGCCCGACCGGCGCGACTTCCTGGTAGGTCTGCTTGTTCATGCTCCACAGCGAACCATCGCTGCGCCATGAGTAGCCCTCCTCATAGGCGCCACCCCCGCCTATGCCGTTGGTCACGGCATCCACCCACATGGTGCCGATCGAGCCGCTGGTGGTGACAGTCGCGTAGAACTGCCCTGCGTTCGCGATCTGCGTGTGGCTGACGGTGACAACCGCCGTGGAGGCCGCGAAGACGGCCACCGCGGACATGACGCGGCGAAATCGATGGGGCATTGCGCTTCCTCCAGCTCTGCCCACTGTCATCGGCTTCCGACCGGCGACAGTTGAGCACGCCCGGCGCGCTCATTTCCGTCGGGCGACCACCAACATCTGGCCGGCGAGCGGCCGATAGGGCAGACGCAGGTACAACGGGACCAATCGGTGGCCGAACGACAATCGCGATTTCATTGTCAGCGGCAGGAACCTGGCCTCGCGATGTGCCAGCGGGAGGCCGCGGCTGGCGAGGAAGTCGGCAAGCGACTCGTCGGTGAAGATCGTGCGGTGCGTGAAGTCGTCGAAGTAGCGCTTCGGGTTCAGCCGGAAGTTGGGTTGTACGGCCAGGAAGTGGCCACCCGGCTTCAGCACCCGGCACACCTCGTCGGC
>JANONE010000073.1:0-1944 GCA_031420675.1 Ilumatobacteraceae bacterium
CCCCCGTGGGCGCCCCCCCCCCCCCCCACCCCAAATTTCGGCCGTTTTCCTCCCCAAACTTCCCCCCCACCCGCCACCGAAAGCCCCAGTGCGACACGAATCGCGACCGAAACCCCCTGGTCAGACGCTGGCGGTGGATTCGCCGGCGCGAACCTGGGCCGCGTAGACACCGTCGAGCGCCAGCAGTTCCTCGTGGGTGCCTTGCTCCACGATGCGGCCACCGTCGAGCACGACGATGCGGTCGGCGTCACGAATCGTGGACAGACGGTGCGCGATCACCAGCGCAGTGCGGCCGCGAAGTGCTTCCTCCAGCGCAGCCTGCACGTGCGCCTCGTTCTCGTTGTCGAGATGGCTGGTGGCTTCGTCGAGGATCATCACCGCCGGGTTCTTCAGCAGCAGGCGGGCAATCGCCAACCGCTGCTTCTCGCCACCACTGAGCCGGTAGCCGCGCTCGCCCACGATCGTCTCGTAGCCATCGGGAAGCACTGCGATCGTGTCGTGGATACGGGCGCCGCGACAGGC
Organism: Ilumatobacteraceae bacterium; assembly: GCA_031420675.1. Taxonomy (GTDB): domain Bacteria; phylum Actinomycetota; class Acidimicrobiia; order Acidimicrobiales; family Ilumatobacteraceae; genus UBA668. The sequence continues at coordinate 523 of JANONE010000073.1, forward strand.
GGCATCCAGCTCGGCGACGGTCGCGTCGGGCTTGGCGTAGCGCAAGTTGGCGCCGATCGATTCGTGGAACAGGTGCGGATCCTGGCTGACGACGCCGACGGCTCCGCGCAGCGAGTGCTGTGTGAGGTCGCGCACGTCGTGGCCGTCGACCAGCAGTGCCCCACCAGTCACGTCGTACAGCCGCGGCACGAGGCCCGACATCGTGGTCTTACCGGAGCCGGAGGCACCCACCAGCGCAACGGTTTCGCCCGGCTCGATGACCAGCGACACGCCCTGCAGCACGTCGTAGTCGGGGTCGGATGCCACGAACGCCGAGGGCGCCTCCAGCGACTTCACGGTCACATCGGCAGCGGCCGGGTAGCGGAACCACACATCGCGGAACTCGACCCGACCCTGTGGCGACACCAGGTCGATCGCGCCAGGGCGGTCGGTGATCGGCTCGGGGGCATCGAGCACCTCGAACACCCGCTCGAAGCTGACCATCGCCGTCATCAGATCGACGCGCGCGTTGGTGAGCCCGGTGAGCGGCTGGTACACACGCGTCACCAACGCCGCCAGTGCCACCAACGTGCCGGCGGTGATGTTGCCGCTCACGACCAGGTGTGCGCCGACGCCGTAGATGGCCGCTGCGCCGAGCGCGCCGACCAGGCCGAGCGCGACGAAGAACACGCGGCCGTACATCGCGGACTGGATGCCCGTGTCTCGAACGCGGACTGCCCGCCTGGAGAACAACGAGACCTCGTCGTTCTGGCGACCGAACAGCTTCACCAGCAGGGCACCGGCGACGTTGAAGCGCTCTGCCATCTGCGAGTTCATCTCGGCGTTGGTGGACATGTTCTCGCGCGAGATCGCCTGCAGCCGCTTGCCCACCCGCTTGGCCGGGATGATGAAGATCGGTAGCACCACGAGCGCCAACAACGTCAGCCGCCACTCCAGGATCGCCATCGCGGCGAGGGTCGTGACCAACACCACCACGTTGCTGACCACACTGCCGAGCGTGCTGGTGACAGCCGTCTGCGCGCCGACCACGTCATTGTTGAGGCGACTGGTCAATGCGCCCGTCTGGGTGCGGGTGAAGAACGCTATGGGCATGCGCTGCACCTTGGCGAACAAGGCCACGCGCAGGTCGTAGATCAGCCCCTCACCGATGTGCGCGCTGGTCCAACGTTGCACGATCGCGAGACCGGCATCCGCCATCGCGGCGCCCACGACCACGACGGCCAGCACCGTGATGAGGCCACGATTCTTCTCGGGAATGGCGTTGTCGAGGATGTTGCGGAACGCGAACGGTGCGACCAGTTCGACGAGGGCAGCCAGCACGATTGCACCCAGGAACAGCACGATGGTGCGGCGATACGGACGGGCGAACTGCCACGCGCGGAAGAGCGACCGACGCTGCAGCTTTTTGCCCTTCACGGCGTC
>JANONE010000074.1:0-15486 GCA_031420675.1 Ilumatobacteraceae bacterium
GGCCGACGACCGTGCTCCACTGGAACGCCCGTTTGCCGACGGTGGGTGGGGTTGTGTCGAGGCCGAACTCCGGCGCAGCGCGGCGCGACGACGACACTTGGTCAACGATTCCGCTCATGCGTGTGCGCCACGGAGTGAGTGAGAGATCTCGCCGCACAACTGGGCGAAGTCGGGGTGGAAGCGCAGATCGGGCGCCCGCGGGTACTCGAACGGGACCCGGTAGTCGGCCACGATCCGCCCAGGACGGGCACTCATCACCAGCACCCGTGTGGAGAGGAACACTGCCTCGCTGATGGAGTGAGTGATGAACAGTCCGGCGAAACCCTGGCGGGTGAACAGCGAGAGGACCTCGTCGTTGAGACGTTCGCGGGTGATCTCGTCGACGGCACCGAACGGCTCGTCGAAGAGGAAGACCTGCGGATCGAGCACGAGGCTGCGAGCAAGTGAGGCACGCATCTTCATGCCACCGGAGAGTTGCTTCGGGTACTTCTTCTCGAAGCCGGTGAGTCCCACGAGCGAGATCGCCTCGGCCACGCGCTCGGCGCGCTCGGCCTTGGGCACGCCCTCCAGTTCGGCGAGCAGTTCGACGTTGCGGTGCACGTTGCGCCATTGCAGCAAGGTGGCGTCCTGGAAGACGTAGCCGACTTTCGCACGCTCGACCGTGACCGACCCGGTGGTGGGCTTGTTCAGCCCGGAGGCGATCCTCAACAGTGTGCTCTTGCCGCACCCGGAGGGGCCGACGACCGTGACGAACTCGCCGGGGCGCACGTCGAAGGTCGTCTCGGCGAGCGCATGAGTGCCGTCGGAATACACCATCGACACGCCGTGGAAGCTCAGAGCCGGAGCAGACGCTGCGTCGCCGCGCGCCGCGCCGGGCACCCCGGAATCGTTCATCTCGGGAACCATAGTGGGTGCGAACATTCGGCTTGCCTTGCGCAGTTCATCAGTGCATCACCATCCCGCCGCTGACGTTCATGGCCTGGCCGGTGCAGTATGTCGCCTGCTCAGAGGCCAAGAACAGCGCCATGTCGGCCACTTCGCTGGGCTCTGCGCAGCGACCCAGGGGCGACATCGACGACCACTTCGCCACCATCTCCGGTGTGCGGGTGGCCGCGCCCATCTCCGTCAGGACATATCCCGGACAGATGCAGTTCACCCGGATCCCGTGTTCGCCGAGCTCCATCGCAGAAACCCTCGTGAGGCTGATGACGGCTGCTTTCGAGGCTGCGTAGTGGGCCTGGTTCGGCGAGCCGACCTTGCCGCCCATGCTGGCCATGTTGACGATCGCCCCGCCACCCGCACTACGCCTTTCAGCGCCCGCGGCGATCATTGCCCGCGCTGCAACCTGTGTGGTGAGCAACATCGCGCGCACGTTTATGTCGAAAGTGAGATCCCAGTCGTCGACGGTGATGTCGAGCAATGGGGCCATGCGCAGGATGCCCGCGTTGTTGACGAGCACGTCGACACCCCCGAGCGAGTCGATCGCTGCCTGCGTGGCTTCGCGAGCACTCGCCGGGTCGGCGAGATCGATGTCGATCGCAAAGGCACCCAACCGCTCGGCGGTGGCTCGGCACTGGTCGCCTTCACGATCGAGAAGGGCGAGCTTGGCGCCCTCGGCAGCGAAGCGCTCGGCGATGGCGGCACCGATGCCGCGCGCGGCACCGGTGATGAGAACTCGCCTTCCGGCGAGGAGGCCTGCTGCGGGGGCATCGCGCTCGGTCACCATGACAATGGGCATCGTACGACAGCCACTGTTGCCGACTCGCGCGGCGGATGTGAACAATCTGTTTCGTGCTCGCGGAGGGTGGTCTAGCGCTCGCGCGCGGTCGATGTGTGCACGGTCGATGTGTGAACGACAATGCGGCCGGCACGGATGACTACACGCCCGGACGGGGTGAACGCGATTCCTTCTCGGATGGACGTGGCCGGCAGCACGACCAGATCGGCAACCTGGCCGAGTTCCGTGCCAGCGGCTGGCAGACCCATCAACCTGCGGACCGACCCGCTGACCATCTCGTATGCGGGGCCGGGTAGTACGTGACCGGCCAGAATCATCAACCCGGCCGTCTCCAGACAATCGCCGCGGCCCACCGGGTTGAAAGGGTCCTGCAGGTTGTCGGTCCCGGCGGCGACGTTCACGCCCGCGGCGCGAAGGGCCCTGATCGCGGTGAGACCACGGGGCATGCACGCCTGCTGATCGCGGCCCTGCAAGAACAGGTTGCTGCTGGGCAGGGCGATCACGCTGACACCTGCTGCGGCCAACTTTTCGGCGACTCTGGTCTGCACCGCCGCTGGCTGCATGCCCAGGCTGACGCAGTGGCTGGCGGCGACGCGAAGCGGGAAGCCGCTGGCGATGACTCGGTCGGCCAGATCCTCCAGTGAGAAGCAGGTGGGGTCGAGTGACTCGTCGGTGTGGAGATCCACCGGCAACCCGGCCTCGGCCGCGATCGTGAGGAAGCCGTCGTTGGCGGCGGCCGGATCCGATTCGATGTGGGGGCAGCCGCCGATGCCGTCGATGCCCATCGCGATCGCCTCGCGCAGCAGCGCCCGCTGCCCGGCCCCCTCGGAGCCGATGCTCGGCCAGCCGCAGAGGGCGAACACCTCGACGTGCACAACGTCGCGCAGGCGGTCGCGCATCTGCAGCAACGGCTCGATGGATGTGAAGCCGTTCGCCTCGGTGAGATCGGCATGCGTGCGGATGGCGGTGGCCCCGTTGGCTGCGATCAGCTGTGCTGCGCGTTCGGCGCGGGCCTCCGTTTCGGCCTCGGTGATGAGGGCCCGGTTGGCCTCCATCGCGCGAATCGCGCCGAGCAGATCGCCGGTCGGGTTGGGCACGGTTTCGGCCAGGAAAGCCTTGTCGAGGTGAGCGTGGGCCTCGGCCATCGCCGGCAGCAGCAGCCGGCCAGCGGCGTCGAGCACCTCGTCACCCGGCAACGGCAGGACCCCACGCGACGCCACCACACCGTCCACGATGCGCAGCGAGGTGGTGGTGCCGTCGGCGAGCAGCGCGTCCGTGATCGTCAGCGGGCGTCGATCAGCCACCGGCGACCGAGCCCACTCTGGCCCGCGGGTCAGTGGCACCCGCCCAGAAACCCTGGTGGTCGCGAATGATGATCTGGGCGTGCCCAAAATCGCTGTCGTACGGCGGGCGCACCTCCACCATGTGGCCCCGGGCCGTCAGGGCGGCTGCCCACTCCGCCGGAGCGTGGCCCTCGATCTCGACGATCGGGCCGCTGGGAGCGGTCCACGTGTCGAAGCCGGTGACGGGCCCGCTGAGCGCCCAGCGTCCGGCATGCATCGCCATCGCCGGCGACTGCTCGTGATGGAAGACGCGAGCGGCCAACTGCAACAGGATCTGCGGCTGCGCGTCGCCGCCCATCGTGCCGAACACTGCGGCAAGTTCGTCGTCGCGGGTGGCGAGCGCGGGGGAGAGGGTGTGCGGTGGGCGCGTCGCTGCTAACAGCTCGGCGGGATGCCCGGGCTCGAGATTGAACCCGAGGCCACGGTTGTGCAGGTTGATCTGCGTGTTCGGTTCCACCAGCCACGAGCCGAAGCCGGACGCGTTCGACTGGATGAGCGACACCCCCATGCCCTGTGCATCGGTGGTGCACAGGTAGGTGGTGTCGCCCTGAGCCGTCGGGAAGGGCCATTCGCCTGCCCGCTCACGGTTCAGCAGCTGTGACCGGCCGGCGATCGACCGCAGCAGTTCCTCGCCGTCGGCAGCTGCATGCAACACGTCGGGTCGATCGTACCCGGCCACCTTGGCGGCTTCGATGAGGAGGTGCGCCCAGTGCTCGTCGTGAGGGTCGGCGGGGAGTTCGAGCCCGTCGGCGAGGGCGGCCGCACCGAGCGTGAGGTAGCCCTGCGAGTTGGGCGGCACGGTCCACAGATCGACGCCCCATGCTGCAGCACGAAGAGGAGTGACCCACTCGGCGTGGTGGTGTTCCAGATCGTCAGTCGTGAACCAACCGTCACCCAACTGCAGCAGCCCGGCCCCGAACGCCCCGCGGTAGAACGCCTCGCGGCCGCCGTCGGCGATGGCACGCAACGCGGCCCCGGCGCCGGGACGACACACCCGATCGCCCGGCCGGCGTGCCTGACCGGCCAACTCGTGCAGTGCCTTGCGGCCCTGGGGATCCAGGCGGGCGAGTGAGCCGACCAGGAGCGGGCTGGCGGGAAAGCCGTCGAGCGCCAGCGCGATGGCGGGCGCGAGCACCGTCGGCAGGGGGAGTGACCCGAAGCGCTGGTGCAGCGCCGTCCACCCGTCGACGCAGCCGGGAACGGTGACGGTGCGGATGTCGTGCCGGAAGGGCATGGCCGTGTGGCCATCGGCGCGAAGTGCCTCGGCACTGGCGCCGCTCCCGGATCGGCCGCTGGCGTTGAGGCAGTGCACACCGGCGCTGCCGTGGCCGGTGTCGTGCACGAGCGCGAACAGGTCGCCGCCCATGCCGCACAGGTGAGGGCTGGTGACGGCGATCGCGGCGTTGGTGGCGATCGCCGCGTCGACCGCGTTGCCACCGCTGGCGAGCACAGCCAACCCGGCCTGGGTGGCCAACCCGTCGGCGCTGGCCACCATGTGGTGGGGCGCCCGGGTGGTGTGAAAGGGGGCATTCATCGCCACAACCCACGCTCCTCGAAGACCTCACGCAGCACCAGCGGTCGGTCGGTCATGATGCCGTCGACCCCGAGGTCGAGCAGGCGGCGCATCTCGTTGGGATCGTCGATGGTCCACACATGCACCTTGATACCCAGGGCGTGGGCCTTGCGCACGAAGCGATCGTCGACGACCGTGATCGGGCCCTCCTTCGCCGGCACCTGGGCAGCGTTCCCAGAGGCCCGCCGGGGCCTGCCGAAGCGCAACGACACGACACCCCCCGGGCTCAGCGAAGTGCAGAGGTTGTCGCCGAGCGACCTCTTCAAGTGCTTCATCCGGCGACCGCTGAAGGCGCCCACGCACACTCGGTCGAGCGCGTCGCAACGCTTGAGTGCGGCCACCAGAGCATCCACGGCAGCGTTCGTCTTGCAGTCGATGTTCACCCGCAGTTCAGGCCATGTGCCGAGCATGTCCTCCAACAGCGGGATGGGGGCTACGCCGTCCACCAGCGCCGTCTTCACGTCGTTCCACGGCAGGTCGCTGATGTGGCCCGGGCGGCCGCATGTTCGGGCGAGGTCGTTGTCGTGGAAGGCGACCAGCACGCCGTCGGCGGTGACCTGCACATCGGTCTCCACGTAGCGGTAGCCGTGGTCGACCGCGTACTGGAAGGCCGGCATCGTGTTCTCGGGGACGTCGCTGGCGCCGCCTCGGTGGGCGAAGGGGATGGGGCCATCCCAGTCGAGGTACGGGTGGAGACGCAGGCTCATTCCGCCCAGTATCGTCGCTGGACATGTCCGACGTGATCACTGTCCGTTCGCCCTACGACGATTCCGTCATCGGCGAGATCCCTGCGCAGACCGCCGCCGACGTCGATCGCGCTGTCGCGATCGCCAAGGCGGCGCTCCACTCGAACCCTTTGCCGCTGTGGAGGCGGGCCGAGATCCTCGACCGCGCGGCCGCCCGACTGACGGCTCGCCGCGAGGAGTTCGCGCAGATCATCGCCAAGGAAGCCGCCAAGCCGATCAAGACGGCGCGGGTGGAAGCGGAGCGCGCGTCCGGCACCTTCCAGTTCGCTGCCGCCGAGGCGCGCAAGCTGGGTGGCGAGATGATCCCGCTCGATGCCATCCCGGCCGGCGAGGGCAAGCTGGGGTTCACACTGCGCATCCCCATCGGTGTGGTAGGCGCGATCGCACCTTTCAACTTCCCTCTCAACCTGGTGGTCCACAAGGTCGGCCCGGCCATCGCCGCCGGCTGCCCGGTGGTGCTGAAGCCCGCCAGCCAGACCCCGTTCAGCAGCATCGCGCTGGCGCAGATGCTGATCGAGGAGTGCGGCCTGCCCGCCGAGTACCTGCACGTGATCACCGGTGGCGGTAGCACCGTCGGCAACGCCATCGTCGATCACCCCGACATCGCACTCATCACGTTCACGGGTTCACCCGAGGTCGGGTGGGGAATTCGCGCGCGGGCGCCGCGCAAGCGCGTCGGCCTCGAGCTCGGCAACAATGCGCCGTGCATCATCGAGGCCGACGGCGACTGGAAGGCTGCTGCCGCCAAGATCAAAGTCGCCGGTTTCAGTCACGCCGGCCAGAGCTGCATCTCCACGCAGCGAGTGCTGGTGCACCGCTCGATCGCCGACGAGTTCACCGCCGCACTGGTCGAGCACGTGAACACGCTCGTCGTCGGTGATCCGTTGGACGATGCCACCGACGTCTCGGCGCTCATCTCCATTGCCGAGCGCGACCGCGTGAGCGCCTGGGTGGAGGAAGCCCGTGCATCGGGCGCGACGGTGGCCACGGGCGGGTCGCTCACCGACGATGGTGTCCTGCGCCCGACCGTGATCGCGAACGCCAGTCCCGACCTGAAAGTGTGCTCGCAGGAGGTGTTCGGCCCCGTCGTCGCGGTCACCGCCTACGACACGCTCGATGAGGCGATCGCGCTCGCCAACGACACCAAGTTCGGTCTCCAGGCCGCCATCTTCACCAGCGACATCAACAAGGCGCTGAAAGCGGTGCGTTCCCTCGACTTCGGGGGTGTGCTGGTCAACGAGGTGCCCACGTGGCGCGCCGACCAGCAGCCGTACGGCGGGCTGCGCGACAGCGGGAACACCCGTGAGGGGCCTGCGTACAGCGTCAGGGAGATGACAGAGATCCGCATGGTCGTGCTCGGATGAGCACGCGCACGAGCGCGGTCGTGGTCGCGTGACACCTTTGCTGAGGTGGGGTGTCCTCGGTGGGTCCAGCCACATCTATCGTAAGAGCCTGCTGCCGGCGTTCGAGGCCGCCGGTCACACGGTGGTGGCCGAGCCCAGCCGCGACGGTGAGTCGCTGGCGCCGTACGACGAGATGTTGGCCCGCACCGACATCGACGCGGTGTACAACCCGTTGCCCAACCACCTGCACGCGGAGTGGGCGCATCGGGCGCTCGCTGCCGGCAAGCACGTGCTGTGCGAGAAGCCGCTGACGTTGTCGCCCGCCGACAGCGCGGCCGTGTTCGCCCACGCCGAAGCCACCGGACTCACCGTGATGGAGGCGTACATGTGGCCACACCATCCCCGTGCGCGCAGACTGTTGGCGTTGGCGCGCAGCGGCGACCTCGGTTGGTTGCAACACGGTCGGGCCGCGTTCAGTTGGCCGATGGACATGGCGAGCGGCGATCACCGGCTCGATCTTCGCGGCGCCGGAGCGTTGTTCGATGTGGGCATCTACTGCATCGCACCGTTCGTGCTGATGGCCCGCCGCGACGCCGTCATGGTCGCGGCCAATGCGGTGCGCAACATGGCCGGCGTCGACATCTCGATGACCGGTTGGGTCGATTGGGGCGGTGGCTTCGGCTCCTCGTTCTCCGTCTCTTTCGACGCGCCGCCGCATCGGTCGATGGGGCTCGTCGCCAGCGAAGCCGTGGTCACCATTCCCGGTTGGCACGTGCCGGGCCCGCTGGAGGCGAGCGAGATCGTCATCGAGCGGCGCGATGGCAGCAGCGAGCACATCGAAGTGGAGGGCGCTGATGCCTACACCGAGATGGTGCGCCACTTCGCCGCAGTCGTCGCCGGTGACACCGAAGCCGTGTTCGGTCGCGAGGAGAGCCTGCGCCTTGCCGACGTGCTCCAACGCCTGCACATCGCCAGCGCCCACTGACCCCCCGGGGATCGGCGATGAGATGTCGATCGGCGACGTCCCAACGCCGAAGCTCGGGCCGTCGGTGACGAAGCTCAGATGCTGCGGCCCGCAGCCTTCCAGTACTCGTCCTTGAGGAGGCGCTTGTAGAGCTTGCCGGTGGGGTGGCGCGGAAGTTCCACGCGGAAGTCGATCGATCGCGGGCACTTCACGCCGGCCAGCTGCGATCGGCAGTAGGCGATCAGTTCCTTCGACAACGCCGCGCCTTCTTCCGCCGAGGCCGGCATGGTCACCGGTTGGACGACGGCCTTCACCTCTTCGCCGAAGTCGTCGTTGGGCACACCGAAGACGGCGACATCGATCACCTTCGGATGGGTGACCAACACGTTCTCCGACTCTTGCGGGTAGATGTTGACGCCTCCTGAAATGATCATGTACGACTTGCGGTCGGTGAGGAACAGGAAGTTGTCGGGGTCGAGGTGGCCGACGTCGCCGAGCGTGCTCCAGGGCTGGCTCGGGTGCCGTGAGCTCTTCGTCTTCTCGGCGTCGTTGTGGTACTCGAACTGGGCGCCGCCCTCAAAGTAGATCGTGCCCGACTCACCCTGTGGCAGCTCCTCGCCATCGTCACCGCAGATGTGCAGAACGCACCCGATGGCTGTGCCGACGGTACCCGGGTGGGCGAGCCACTGGGCGCTGCTGCAGTAGACGAAACCGTTGCCCTCGGTGCCCGCGTAGTACTCGTGGATGATCGGCCCGAACCACTCGATCATCTGCTGCTTCACCGGCACCGGGCACGGCGCGGCTGCGTGGATAACGCATTGCAGCGACGACACGTCGTACTTCGCGCGCACGTCGGCCGGCAGCTTCAGCAGGCGCACGAACATCGTCGGGACCACCTGGCTGACGGTGGCGTGGTGCGCCTGGGTGAGCGCCAGGTACTGCTCGGGGTCGAAGTGCTCCATCGCAATCACGGTGCAACCCAACTGCTGAGCGGCCATGCAGAAGCGCAACGGGGCAGCATGATAAAAGGGCGCAGGGGAGAGGTAAACGCTTTCGCCGGTGACACCGAACAGCAGCTCCAGTAAGGGCGACACACCGCTGGCGGTGGTGTCCAAGGGCAGCGGGGTGAAGGGCCGCGACACTCCCTTGGGTTGGCCGGTGGTGCCCGACGAGTAGAGCATGTCGATGCCGGCGATGCGGTCCTCGTCGAGCGCCGAGGCCGGCTGGGCCTCAACGGCGAGTTCGAAGCTCTCGTAGGCAGCGATCGTGCCGTCGAGCATGAGTCGCAACGTCAGGCCGGCCGTGGCCTCCACGATCTCGGCTGCCTGATCGGACATGTACTTGGAGGTGATGAACACCTTCGCCTGGCAATCGTTGAGGATGTACGTCAGCTCACCGCTGGTGAGCCGGCTGGAACACGCCGTGTACACCGCGCCGGCGTAGTGGCAGCCCCACACGACCTCGAGGTAGCGGTCGTGGTTCTCCATGCAGATCGCCACGTGGTCGCCAGGACGAACACCTGCCGACCGCAACAGATGGCTGACGCGGTTTGCGCCGGCATCGAGCTGGGCGAAGGTCTGCGTGAAGCCGCTGGCGCCCATGACGACGGCGAGCTTTTCGGGGTGAGTGTTCAGGAACGCGCCGGGAAACATGGCGGCGACCGTAGCCGCCGGTACGTTCTCCCCATGGATCCGGCCGACCGCTTCGCAGAGCTGGTCAATCGGCCCGCCTCGGAGGCGCATCTCGACCTGATGGCGGGCCTCATCGGCACGTCTTTCGACGGCGCCGCGAACGTGGGCGACGTCATCGTCGGGCTCGACCGCCTTGCCGACGAGTGTGCACCGTCGTTCGACTCGATCCTTGCTGCACTCTTCGTGTCCGGGCGGCTGAGCGGCAATCGGGCCGACTACGGCGATCCGGCCAACTCGTACCTGCATCGCGTGCTTGCCACTGGGCTCGGCATCCCGATCACGTTGGCGATCTGCGCGATGGAGGTCGGCCGCCGGCTCGACGTGCCGGTGCAGGGCGTCGGCTTGCCGGGCCACTTCCTAATCATGTGCAACGGGGAGTTCGCCGACCCATTTCACGCAGGCCGGCGGTACAGCGCGGACGAGCTGGAACCTGCATGGCAGCGCATCACGGGCATGACCGTGCCACTGGATCGTCGGCTGGTGCAGGCCTCGCACACCCGGTCGATCCTGTTGCGCATGCTGAACAACTTGAAGAGCATCCTGGTCGCGATGGACGAGCCGGGGCCGCTGAGCATCCTCGCCAAGCTGCGCAGTGCCTTCCCGGAATTGGTGCAGGAACGAGCCGAGCACGCTCGCTGGCTGCGACACTGGAACTGATGAACAACAAGCGGCGCCGATGGGGGACAGCGTGACCGAGCTGAGTGCAGGCGCACCGCTGGAGCCGCCGCACTTTCCAGTCGGGCGGCGCACGATCACCCTGATCGATCACGAACGGGCGGACCGAATGCTCGGTGTGGACCTGTGGTACCCCGCCATCGCATCAGATGCCGCGCGGTCCGTGTACGAGCTCTTCCCCGGCGTGGCGTTCGCTGCAGCCACCGCGCAGCACGAAGCGCCGTCGCGGGCCGGCCAGTTCCCACTGGTGCTGTTCTCCCACGGCCGCACGGGCATGCGCATCTCGTACGCGATGGCCTGCGAGGCGCTGGCTGCTCGCGGGGCGGTCGTGGTGTCGTCGGATCACCCCGGTGACGCCTTGGTCGACTGGCTCCTCGGCACCCACGCCGACGACCGCACCAACGAGGTCAATCGGGTCGCCGATGCCCACTTCCTGCTGCACGCGGTGCTCGGGGGCGCCGATCCCGTCCCCGTCGACGTGGCCAATGCGATCGACCACGATCAGGTAGTGCTGGCCGGCCACTCGTACGGAGCGTTCACGGCGTTCGCCACTGCGGCGGGCAGTCGAGGTGTCGAACCTCACGAACGGGTGCGGGCGATCATGGGCTTCCAGGCGTACACGCGCTCGATGAGCGACGGCCTGCTCGGTCGCATCACGTTGCCCACGCTGCTTGTGGTGTCGGAGATCGACCAGGTCACTCCACCTTCGATCGACGCCGAGCGGCCGTGGGCGCTGCTGCGCGGTGAGCCCACATGGCGGCTCGACCTTGCGGGTGCTGGGCACCAGGCGTTCAGCGACATCGCGCTCTACGCCGAACTGGCCGAACGGGTGCCGAAGCTGCCCGACCTGGTCCGCGACTACCTCACCCAGACCGCGGCTGGCACGGACGCAGCTGGGGGTCGCCGGTGGCGGCACCTGTTGCAGCTGCAGGTGGCGACGGCGTGGGCGTTCCTGCAGGTGGTGCTCGGCCTTGATGCCGAAACCGGCGAGGCCACGGCCGAAGCGCTGGCGGCCGAGCCCGGTCTCACGTTGCGTCGCCGCTGACGGCGCCGGGGGTGCAGCCACGGTTGGGCCGTCGTCGCGCGGTACCACTATCGTCGATGGCGTCCCTGCCGGGCTGCCTCTGCCGGCGACGTTCTACTGGAGTCACCTGATGACGATCACCGGCACCCCGCTCAACACCGAGGAGCAGCGGGTCAGCGACCTGGTCGAGGCTTTGCTCGCGGAGTTCCCGCCCGAGCAGGTCGACGCCGTCACCTTCCTCGGTGCCCAGTACGACAAGGGCCTGGCCTGGGTGCACTTCCCGGAAGCATGTGGCGGCCTCGGGCTCAACCCGAAGTTGCAGAAGCAGATCAACGAGCGCATCTACGCCGAGGGCGCGCCCAACCCGGTGTACCGCAACCCGATCGGCCACGGGATGTGCGCCCCGACGGTTGCAATGTGGGGGAGCGATGAGCAGAAGCAGCGTTACTTGCGCCCGCTGTTCACCGGTGAGGAGATCTGGTGCCAGTTGTTCAGCGAGCCGGGATCAGGGAGCGACTTCGCGGGTCTGTCATCGAAGGGCGTGAAGGACGGCGACGAGTGGATCGTCAACGGCCAGAAGGTGTGGACCACGCTGGCCCACCTCTCCCGCTGGGGCCTGCTGGTGGTGCGCACCAACCCGGAGGCCGTGAAGCACGCCGGCCTCACCGCGTTCGTGGTGGACATGCACGACCCGACGGTGCAGACCCTTCCGCTGCGCCAGATGACCGGCGAGGCCGAGTTCAACGAGGTCTTCTTCACCGACACTCGCATCCCCGAGAAGGAGATGCTGGGGGCGCCCGGCGACGGCTGGCGCGTGTCGCTGACGACCCTCATGAACGAGCGCCAATCGATCGGCGGCACGATTCCCCAGCGGGGCACTGGCACGATCGCACACCTGATCAAGGAGTGGGTCGAGGCGCCGGAGTGGAAGAAGGACGATGCCACCCGCGACGAGGTCATCAAGCTCTGGATCCGCGCCGAGACGCTGCGGCTGACGAACATCCGTGCGAACGACAATCGCAAGATGGGCGACCCCGGTCCCGAAGGGAGTATCGGCAAGATGGCCGGTGCCAACCTGAACAAGGACATCTACGAGGTGCTGGTGAACCTGATGGGTGCCGACGCATTGCTCTACGGCAGTTACGCGATGGTGCGTCCCGAGCACGCCATGGAGTACGCCACCCCGCAGAAGGCGTTCCTGCGCAGCCGGGCCAATTCGATCGAGGGCGGCACCACGGAAGTGATGCTCAACATCCTCGGCGAGCGTGTCCTGGGTCTCCCCGGCGACGTGCGCGTGGACCGCGAAGTCCCCTGGAGCCAAGTCCCCCGCAACTGACCCCCGGTTGGCCGACGGTGCGAGTGCGTGGCCGACGGTGCGAGTGCGTGGCCGACGGTGCGAATGCGTGGCCGACGGTGCGAGGGTGTGATCGCCGTTCGAGTGGGTACTCCCACCCCGGGGTGCGAGTAGGCACTCGGATCGTCTGGCCGGCGGCGCCGAGCGGGGAGATGTTGGGGCCGGATGCTAGGCGGCGCTGCTGAGGAGGACGCCGAGGAACATCGCGGCGACTGAGGTGAGGGCGCCCAATGCGCCACCGAGGGCGAGGGCCAGCTTGGTCCGGCCGAACTGGTGGATGGCGACGAACACTCCGGACACGATCGCGACCGCGATCTTGAGCAGCACGGTGGCCTGATAGGCGGAGCTCTGCGCCGTGATGTCGACGGCCATCAGGCTCCACATGCCGGTGACCACGGTGAGGCCGTACGCCGGCCAGGCCAGTCGGGCGAAGGCCTGAGCCACGGTCTTGGTGGACGAGGGCGCAACACGCCGAAGCGAGGGCACCACCCCCGCCAGCGCGAATTGGCCACCCACCCATACGGACGCAGCGATGACGTGCAGGAAGATTCGGATCGTGGCAGTGGTGGGCGACAACATGAGCAGCAGGTTAGGAAGCGACGAGGGTCGCGAGCACATCGCTGGCGGCGAGGCCGCGATCGTCGAACACGGTCGACAGCTCGATGCGGCCGCCGCTCATCGACGCAGCAGCGACCCCGATGGCCGATTGCAGGTCGCGAATGTTGCGCGGCGGCGGGAAGTATTCGTCTTCCTCCGTGACGCGGAGCAACTCGACCCCTTCGCGTGGTGCGAGCCGAGCGATGATTGCCTCCACCAGTTCCTCGGGCGCCGATGCGCCGGCAGTCACGCCGACGGTGCCACCGAGGTCGTTGGGCAGCTCCTCGGCGCCGTTCACGCGGAAGACCTGTGGGCAACCGGCCTCGATGGCCAGCTTCTCCAACGCACGCGTGTTGGAGGAGTTGGCCGAGCCGATCACCACGATCGCGTCGCACAGCGGCGCCATGGCCATCAAGGCCGACTGTCGGTTGGTGGTGGCAAAGCACAGGTCACTGCGGCCGGGCGACCAGACCTGCGGGTAGCGCTCGCGTACGGCGACGGCCACACCTTCCCAGTCGCGGTGCGACAGGGTGGTCTGCGCCAGCAGAGCCACCGGCTGGTCGAACTGGGGGAGTGCCAGCACCTCGGCCACGCTCTCCACGCGGCTGATAGCGTCGGGCGCGACCGCCATCGTGCCGACGGCTTCCTCGTGTCCTTGGTGGCCGACGTAGACGATGCGGAACCCCTTTGCGGCGCGCACCTTGACCTCGTGATGCACCTTGGTGACCAGCGGACACACGGAGTCGACCACGTAGCTGCCGCGGCCGCGAGCGGCAGCCACGACCTCGGGCGCAGAGCCGTGGGCGGACAGCATGATGGGCATTCCCTGGGGCACCTCGGCGATGTCGTCGACGAAGACGACGCCCTGTGCCTCGAACCGCTGCACGACGATCTTGTTGTGCACGATCTCGTGGTAGCAGTACACGGGCGAATCGAAGCTGCGCACCATCCAGGCCAGCGCCTTGATGGCCATCTCGACGCCGGCACAGAAGCCTCGCGGTTCGGCTAACAGGACTCGGTCAACAGCCATGTCACGCCAGGCTAGCGGTGGTCGGGGTGGCCCCGCCGGTAGCCTTGAGCACCATGTCTTTGCCCACCGTCGCCGCTGTCGCGCCTGGTTCCGCTGCCCAGCGGGCCGGCGTTGCCATCGGCGATGTCGTGCTCTCGATCAACGGCACGGTCCCGCGCGACATCATCGAGTGGCGCTTTGCGGCCGACGATGCGGAAGTGACGCTGGAGGTGCAGCGCGGCGGTCTGGAGCTCACCATCGAGATCGCCAAACGGGCCGGCGAACCGCTGGGTGCAGAGGTGTCCAGCGCCCTGTTCGATCGTGTGCGCACATGCGACAACCACTGCGAGTTCTGCTTCATCTACCAGCTGCCCAAGGGCCTGCGCAAGAGCCTGTACCTGAAGGACGACGACTATCGCCTGTCGTTCCTCTACGGCAACTTCACCACGCTCACGCGCTTCACGGAGGCCGACCTGGAGCGTGTGATCACCGAGCGTCTGTCACCGCTCAACGTCAGCATCCACGCCACCGACCCAGCCGTGCGCAGCCGCATGCTGAAGAACCCGCGTGGCGGCATGAGCCTGCGCTGGCTGCGTGCGCTGCTCGATCACGGGATCACCGTGCGCGGACAGGTCGTGCTGTGCCCTGGCGTGAACGACGGGCTGGTGTTCGAGCAGACGATGACCGGCATCCTCGACCAGTACCCGGCGCTGGAGTCGGTCGCGGTGGTGCCGCTGGGGCTCAGCAAATTCAACGCCGAGGCTGCGATGCGCCTGCACACCGACGACGAAGCTCGTGCGATGGTTGCATCCATCCACGACTGGCAGCAGATCTTCCTGCGGGTGCTCGGTCGGCGGATGGTGTTCGCAGCCGACGAGTACTACCTCATGGCCGGACTGCCGTTCCCCGACGCCGAGGCCTACGAGGGTTTTCGGATGCACGAGGACGGCATCGGCATGGCCCGTACCTTCGAACTGGAGTTCAACGGTCTTCTGCAGCAACCGACCGGCCCGCAGAGCGGGTTCTTCGCCGCCGTCGACGGTGCCCCGGCGGAGGGCTATCGAGCGCCTCGGAATCCTGCCGGCGATACCTCCCTGCGCGGCTGCAGCACGGTCGACGACATCGGTGACGGCAAAGGCCGCAAGGGCAGCGATGGCGCCGTCAGCGTGCGCCTCGGCGCCAGGCCCGATGCCCCGATCGGCATCCTCACCGGGTCGTTCGGCGCCCAGATCATCGGCCCGTTAGTTGCTTCGCTGGGGCGTGACGACATTCGCATCATCCCCGTGGCCAACGATTTCTTCGGTGGCAACACCGCGGTCACCGGCCTGATGGTCGGCGCCGATCTGGCACGCGTGCTTGCCGACGCACCCGCCGGCCACCGCTACCTCCTGCCCGACGTGTGCCTCAGCGAGGGCCGTTTCCTCGATGG
>JANONE010000075.1:0-1945 GCA_031420675.1 Ilumatobacteraceae bacterium
CCGGCCCGGCCACCGACGCCCTTGCCCTCGGCCAGTGTTCGCGCCGTCTCGGCCGCGACAGCCGCATCCTGATGGCGCCCGAGCAACTCGGTCACCCGCTCGAGCTGCTTCGCCAGCTGCTTCGCCGGCCTGCCGAACACCGGAACCATCGCTTCCGCCGCATACCGAGCGTGCTTCGCGCGGATGCGCGCTGCGTGCCATTCCCGGTCATGTCCCTTCTTCCGCAAGGCGCGCACCTCGCGTGCCAGCCGCTGCCACGTCTTGTGCATCAGCGGTGGCAACTCCTCGGCAGCGGTAGCTGCTGCCGCTGCCGTCAGCCGGGGTGCGCGGGCGGCTTCGACCAGGGCGTCCAGCAGCGCCAGGTAGCGATCGGATTTCATGGCGTCGGTGACCTGCAGCAGTGCCTGCTCCGCGTCGCGGCCAAGCTCGCGGCACACCACCGTCTTCGCGCGCTGCCCATCCTTCGCGCCTAACTCGTCGAGCCCGGCGAGCAAGCGAGCCTCGAGGACCTCGCGGTCGCGCGACGCACCCAGTTCGCCGGCGATCCACGCCAACTCGTCGCTGAGCGCTGCGGCCCACTCGACATCCACCAGCGGGGCGAACACCTTCAACCCGCTGCGCAACCGACGCGCCGCCACGCGCATCTGGTGAACCGCGTCGGGGAAGCCTCTGCGCACCCGGAGGTCCTCGCCGAGAAAGGCTGCGACGTGACGCGCGATCAACGCCTGAACGGCAGCGCCGGCCGGATCGTGCGGTCGAACGTTTGCCGGCACGGCGACGTCGGGCGGTTCGACGGCGCGGGGCCCCAGTGCCTGCACGGCTTTGGAAGCGAAGCGGCTCTCAGCGCCCCCGGCTGCGACCAGCGCAGCGATCACGAGGTGGAGATCCTCGGCCGTACGGTCCTCGGCGGCCTCCACCTCCACTTCGCGGAACCGGGAAGTGACCTTGCCCTCGATGGTCACCGACACTCGATCGTCGGTGAGCTCTGCCAACGGATGCGCCGCCTCGTCGAAGAGCAGCTGCGGGCGTCGTTCGGTGTGCAGAGTGGCGACCGGGGCCAACGCCGCGCCGCGGGTGATGCCCAACACCAACGTGGCGAGTTGGGCCGGCGGCTTGCCCGGCGCGTGGAGCGGTAGGTGCACTTCGTCGCGTGTGGCCTCGTCGGCATGCGGCAGTTTCAGGTGCCAACCGTCGTCGCCACCGCCGGTACGCCGGCGCAACGTGATTTGATGGCGGGCAAGTCGCAGATCGGCGGTGTCGTAGTACACGGCGGTCAGTCGCACTGTCGGCTGTGGTCGCACCTGGCCAATTCCACTGCCCGCGCCCCCCAACGCAGGGATGCGGAAGCGTGAGGGGACCTGCAGCTTGCGCTCGATCTCCCGGTGCACTCGGGGCTCCGTCACACCACGACCGTACCCCCGAGGCTGCCGCCGACCAAACCTCGGGTGGTGGCCGCGGCAGCCCGCGAATACGGGCAAGTCTTGCCGAGTACCAAGATTGCCCCGTGTCTGGTCGCGATTCGTCTCGTTCATGGAGATGTTGTGTCGCGCGACATGTCTGACAGTTGTGTCGCGCGACATCGCTGACATTGGAGGCTAGTTGCGCCGTTTGCCGCGGGGTCGTCCAGAGGGTTGGTAGGGGCGGGTGTGGTCGAGGGTGAGTGCTCGGATGAGGAGGCCGTTGATGTAGACCGCGGCGTGGGTGTCGTCGTGGTAGATGGCGAAGGGTTGACGTTCGTACTCGCTGCCGAGGTGGATCTGGTAGCGGCTGTGAGCGATCCGGGCGCGGCCGTTGTTGACGGTGCCGTCGCTGCGTTGCGCGGGTCCGGGGATCGCGGTGGCGAGATTTGAGGTGTTTCTGACTCAACGCGACATTTGCCGGTTGGATTCAGACAGCATCTGTTGGTTGTTGGCGGGTTGTTGTTGGTGATCGTAGTCATGGCTGG
>JANONE010000076.1:0-2612 GCA_031420675.1 Ilumatobacteraceae bacterium
GTCACGGTGTCGAGCACCATGCCGTCGACCCCTCCCACCTCGACCGTGGCACCATCCATCGCCAGCACCATGCTCTTGACCGTCGGCACACCCTCATCCGAGGTGTCCAGTCGCAGTACGCCCAGCTTGCGGGCATCGGAGAACGACATCGAGCCGCTTCGCAGCCGATCGGCCCCGGCCCCGAGGTCCACCGTGGTGCCGTCGAGAGTGAGCAGGTCGCCCGTGTAGCCGATGCGGCTCCCGGCAACCATGGCGGTGACATCGGCGACCCCGAACAGTTGCGCCGGGGGGCCGTATGCCCGGGCATCGCTCGGTTGGCCGACCCAGACGCCGATCGCGACCTTGGCATCGGCCACCTTCTGCAGCAGGTGCGTCATGTCGGCGGTGCTGACCACTGAGCCGCCGGTGTTCAGCTGCAGGATGAGCGCCTGCGAGCCATTCGACTCGCTGCGATCGATCGCATCCTCGATGGACTGCACGGTCACGGAATCGAACAGGCCCGACACCTGCAACACGTCCACCGAAGGGAGATCTGCCGACGCCGAACCACTGTCGCTGAGGCTGGTGTCGGGGGGCACCGTGTAGCCCGCCGCGCTGCCGGGCGACGCGGTGGCGCCGAGAAGAGATAGCCCAACTAGGCCCGCAAACGGGGCAACAAGAAGGGTGATCGCTAGTCTGCGCACAAGTGCCTCCGAAGAGCGTGGATCCGCTGCAGTTCCTCACCACCGCCAAGATGGCCATCGTGGCCGGCAAGGGTGGCGTTGGGAAGACCACGGTAACCGCTGTTCTGGCGCGTGCCGCAATCCGCCGCGGACTGCGAGTCCTGGTGGTCGAGCTCGACGGCAAGCCGACACTGGCCCGCCTGCTACCCGATGTGCAGGTGCAGCAGCTGTCGGCGACGGCCGCGCTGGCCGAGTACCTCGACACCCACGGGCTCTCGCGCGTCGCCAAACGGTTGGCCTCGCGCGGCATCATCGATGTCGTCGCCACCGCCTCGCCCGGCATCGACGACATCGTCGTACTCGGCAAGGTCAAGCAGCTGGAACGCAGCGGTCTGTACGACCTGATCTTGGTCGACGGCCCGGCCCTCGGCCATGCGATCACCTTCCTGCTGGCCGCCAAGAGCCTGCTGGCCACCGTGCGTGGTGGGCCGATCCACACCCAGGCGGCGGAGGTTGCCGAGATGTTGACCGACCCGGCTCGGTGCCAGGTGGTGCTGGTCACGCTGCCTGAGACCACCCCGGTGAACGAGGCCGTGGAGACCGCCTACACCTTGGAGGAGCGCGTGGGCGTGCACCTGGGACCTGTCGTCGTCAACGGCGTCGACAACGGCCCAGAGCTGCCCGCCGATGCCGCCGACGGCGGCAGCCCGATGCGATGCGCCGCCGAGTTCCGCAACGCCCGTCGCTCCCTGCACCACGCTGAATGCGGCCGCCTCGCAGAGCAGCTCGCACTCCCGCAGCTGCACCTGTCGACCGTCGCCGGCTCGATGCTCACTCCCGCGTCCATCGACGCCATGGCGCTGCCGTGGAATGACGGCGAGTGGACCGTGTCATGACCACGACGTCCACCACTCCGGTGTCGCTCGCCGAGCATCTGGCCACCGCCGAGGTGTTGGTCTGCTGCGGTTCGGGTGGTGTGGGCAAGACCACCGTTGCGGCGGCGCTCGGCCTGCAGGCGGCTCTGCTCGGCCGCCGCGCAGTGGTCGTCACCATCGACCCCGCGAAGCGGTTGGCCGACGCGCTCGGGCTGCCGGGCGGCCTGGGCAACGAGCCCGTCCGCCTCGACGTGCCCGGCGATGGCGAGCTGTGGGCGTTGATGCTCGATCCGGCCACTACGTTCGACGGGTTGGTGCGCGCCAACGCGGCCGACGAAGAGCAGGCCGAACGCATCCTCGCCAACGGCTTCTACCGCAACGTAGCCGGCTCGCTCAGCGGCACGCAGGAGTACATGGCCGCCGAGCGGCTCCATGCGTTGCACAACGACCCGCGGTTCGATCTCGTCATCGTCGACACTCCACCCACCCGCAACGCGCTCGACTTCCTCGACGCGCCGGGCACTATCGCCAAGTTCATCGACCACCCGCTGTTCAGGCTGCTGATGATGCCCACCCGTCGGGGCATGAAGGTGCTCAACCTCGCCGCGCAGCCGCTCCTGCGCACGATCGGCAAGGTGGTGGGCGGCGACGCGCTGGCCGATGCGGTCGCGTTCTTCCAGGCATTCGCCGGCATGGAGACAGGCTTCCGCCAGCGTGCCGATGACGTGATGGCCCTGTTGCACAGCGACATCACCCGCTTCGTACTGGTGGCCTCGCCGCGCGCCGACACGATCGAGGAGGCCTGCTACTTCGCCAACCGGCTGGCGGAAAGCGACCTGGAAGTTGCGGCCGTGATCGTCAACCGCTGCACGCCCACGTTCGGTGAGCCGCCCGCTCGCCGGCCTCGCGGCGCGGCCGCAGGGGCCCTGTACGACAACCTTGTCGAGCTGCGCACCGATGCCGCCACCGAACGCGAACAGGCAGCAGCCCTGCTCGTGACGACGGGCGTTCCCACCGGTACTAACAGCACCTGGGTGCCCACCCTGCCCGCTGACGTCCACACGATGGTGGCGTT